>DBBN01000129.1 GCA_002292215.1 Glaciecola sp. UBA983
CAAACTGTGTATCTACTTCAGTGGAGTCTGTCATAATCCGTTAGGTTTCCTTCCAAAATGACAAGCTAGGTGGTGATGGTTCAATTGTAACCAACAATGAGTTTAATACCAACGGGTAAGCTATCAGTTTGTGAAATATTATTCCACGTCATAATATCAAAAACCGAAATATTGTATTGGCGCGATAATCGATACAAGGTTTCCCCTGCTTTTAAGGTATGCGTTACTGGGTTAGACATTGCCGCTGAGGATGTGTCTGTCAGCGTATTTGTTGTCTGACGAATTGCTTGTGTTTGTTTTTTTACTTGCAGTATATATTCATCGAGTTTAGTTTGAGCTTGGAGCGTATTTGGATGGGATGGATAACGCGATTTAAGGACATTTAACCAGCCACGTGCTTTTTCTTCGTCACCTTGCGACAAGCCTACATCAAAGCTTAAATACATGGAGTCAGGGTTAGGTCCAACCACACGCTCATAGCTTTTTATCGTAATGAGTGCCTTATCATGTTCATTTTGAGAAGCATAAAGTTCAGCTAACAAATATAAACTATTTTGACGTGTAGGTTCAAAATTTAACGCTTTGTTGAGGTATTCAATCGCAGCAAATATATCCCCTTGAACTTGGCTACAGATTGCTAAATTTTCATAAGTTTGGGCGGTGGATAAATAATTTTGATTATCAATGGCGATAAAGAAGTAGTTTTTCGCTTTCTCGTATTCCCCTTGAGTACATAGAAAAGCACCGTATGAATTAGCAATCTCTGGGTTTTCACTATCAAGGTTTATCGCGACTAAGTAACTTTCATTGGCTAATGCGTTTTCTCCTACCTTTTGGTAGTAATAAGCGATGCCATAATGAGCGCCAGCGAACCGTGGAGCAAAATCTAACGCTTTATCGATATTGAACTTGGCCTGCTGGAAGTTATTAGATTTAAGGTAGGTTAATCCTAGCGCCAAGCGATTTTTGGCAGCAGCTAGTGGATCAGGAATACTATTACGCTCACTAACCGTGCTTGTACAAGCCGATAACAAGACCACTAGTACCACAGTGCTAAATACTTTCCACATATCTGTTTTACCTTTAACGAAAGCCGTTAGTGGCTTACTGTTTTTCTACTTTAACCGAAATCGGTTCACCTTTTAACTGTTTTTTTAACATACGCTTGGTGCGGTCAACAACGTCACCCACTAATTGTCCACAAGCCGCGTCAATATCATCTCCGCGGGTTTTTCGTACCATTACCGTATAGCCTTCACTCATCAACACCTTAGAAAAACGGTCAATACGAGAATTACTCGAACAGGTGTATGGCGAACCCGGATAAGGATTGAATGGGATCAAGTTAATCTTACACGGTGTGTCTTTTAGCACTTTCGCTAGTTCGTGTGCTTGATCAGTACTATCATTGATGTTCGCTAGCATCACATACTCAACAGTCACTTTGCCCTGATTGGCTTTAGACTTGTCTAAGTATCGACGTACACCGGCCAAAAAAGTTTCAATATTATATTTTTTATTTACAGGGACAATTTCATTACGTAATTCATCATTTGGTGCGTGTAAAGAAATCGCTAATGCCACATCAATTTGGTCACCTAGCATATCTAATGCAGGTACAACACCTGAGGTAGAGAGTGTTACACGGCGTTTGGATAAGCCAAAACCAAAATCATCCATCATCAGTTCCATCGCAGGAATAACGTTTTTAATGTTTAGCAATGGTTCGCCCATACCCATCATAACTACATTCGTTATTGGTCGTTTTGACGTATCCTTTGACAAACCAATCGTTATGGCTACGCGCCAAACTTGACCAATAATTTCACTGACAGATAGATTACGGTTAAAACCTTGTTGCCCAGTAGAGCAAAATGTACATTCCAACGCACAGCCAACTTGCGATGACACGCACAATGTAGCTCGGTCTGTTTCAGGGATCCACACCGCTTCAACTTCTTGCCCGCCTTCTAAGGTCAGTGCAAATTTGATGGTGCCATCTGTTGCATTTTTTTGATACGCAATTTCTGGTGCTTTAATTTCTGCAACACGATTTAATTTATCTTTTAGCGTCTTATTGAGATTGGTCATATCATCAATACTGCTAACGCCACGATGATAAATCCATTGCATCATTTGATCAGCACGGAATGGTTTTTCACCAATCGACGAAAAAAACTCACGCATACCCGAGCGGGTTAAATCCAACAAATTAACCTTTTTGATGGGCGTTACTTGTTCTTCTTGTTGAGGTATTACCGAAACCGTTGTCATTTTATTTTACCTAATCATTACCAATGTTGACGCTTAACTTACTGCTACAAATGAAAAAGGGAGCTAGACGCTCCCTTTTATCTAACATGTTACTGAGTGCTTAGCGAGTGCGTGGGCAAACTTCTTCGTCAGAGAAGAAATAAGCGATTTCACGAGCCGCTGATTCTGGTGCATCTGAACCATGAACCGCGTTTTCATCAATTGAATCAGCATAGTCAGCACGTAATGTACCGGCAGCAGCGTCAGCTGGGTTAGTTGCACCCATGATTTCGCGATTTTTAACAACCGCGTTTTCGCCTTCAAGTACTTGAACCATTACAGGGCCAGACGTCATGAACGATACTAATGCACCGAAGAAAGGACGTTCTTTATGTTCGCCATAAAAACCTTCCGCTTGTTCTTTGCTTAAATGTACCATTTTAGATGCAACAATACGTAGACCTGCAGATTCGAAACGATTGTAAATTGCACCGATTACATTTTTAGCTACTGCGTCAGGTTTGATGATAGAAAAAGTTCTTTCCAATGCCATGATGGGCTCCAATATTATAAGTTTGTGTCGTTAGACTAATTTTGCGTGATTATAAGCAAAACACTAGCAAAAGACTAATTATTTTGTCGATTTATGTTTAGTGGTCTTCACTTGCATGGTTGATGGTGTACTTAGGAATTTCCACAACTAGATCTTCATCCGTCACAATCACTTGGCAGCTTAAGCGAGACTCAGGCTCTAAGCCCCATGCTTTGTCTAATAAATCATCTTCTAGTTCATCACTTTCTGCAAGTGCGTCAAATCCTTCGCGGATAATGACGTGACAAGTTGTACACGCACACACCTTTTCACAGGCATGCTCAATACCAATGCCGTTTTTTAATGCAACATCAAGTACCGTCTCCCCTTTTTCGGCTTCTAAGACTGCGCCATCTGGGCACAATTCGTCATGGGGTAAAAAGATTATTTGTGTCATCTGTTATTTCTGCCTAATTAAATATCATCAACCGATTGACCGGCTAATGCTTGTTGAATTGATTCGTCCATTCGTCGAGATGCAAAATCTTGTGATGCTTTATCCACCACTTCTATCGCGTTTTTAATCGCTTGAGTATCGTCGCCTTTAGCGGTGTTTGCAAGTGCAGCCATGGCGTCTTGTAATGTTCTTAATTCAGTCGCTGACAACAGCTTTGTGCCATTTTGTGCTAAGGCTGCGACCAATGCTTCTAATACGCGATCGGCATCCACTTGTTGCTCTTTTAGCATACGTGCTTGCATATCGGCTTTGGCATGACTCATTGATGATTTGAGCATTGTGGCGATTTGGTCTTCCGCTAAGCCAAATGATGGTTTAACTTGGATCTGGGCTTGTACACCTGTGGATTTTTCCATTGCGGTGACATTTAACAGCCCATCCGCATCAACTTGAAATGTCACGCGTATGTGAGCGGCACCAGCTGTCATTGGCGGAATACCTGTTAATGTAAAACGCGCCAAAGATCGACAATCTTCAACTAACTCACGCTCACCTTGTAAGACGTGAATCATCATTGCCGTTTGGCCATCTTTAAATGTCGTAAACTCTTGTGCTTTAGCGACAGGTATAGTGGTATTGCGTGGGATCACTTTTTCAACTAATCCCCCCATTGTTTCTAGTCCCAACGATAACGGTAAAACATCGAGTAATAACATATCTGAGTCAGGTTTATTACCGGCCAGGATATCCGCTTGCGTGGCAGCACCAATAGCTACAACTTGATCAGGGTCAATCGATGTAAGCGGGGTCTTACCAAAAAATTCTCCCACTTGAGCGCGAACGAAAGGCACTCTAGTCGAGCCGCCAACCATCACGATCTCTGCGATCTCATCTTTGTCCACTTGTGCGTCCTTCAAACTACGACGACAGGCTTTAATTGTTTTTTTAACCAGCGGCTCGATACACACGGTAAGCTGCGTAAGATTTAATGAAGCATCATACTCAACACCATCAAGCGTAAACATTTGTTGTACCGCATCGATATCTGTAAGTTGCTGCTTGGTCGCTTTAGCCAACGTAATTAAACGTCGGTACACCGCATCTTGCTGGTTATCGGATAAGTGCCATTGTGCAATCCAATAATCAGCAATCGCGTGATCAAAATCATCGCCGCCTAATGCCGCGTCACCACCGGTCGCTAATACTTCAAACACACCTTTGTTGAGTCGTAAAATCGAAATATCAAACGTCCCACCGCCTAAATCATATACCGCAATGACACCTTCTTGACCTGAATCCAACCCATAGGCAATCGCTGCAGCAGTGGGTTCATTCAATAATCGTAATACGTTTAATCCCGCTAGTTGGGCCGCATCTTTGGTGCTTTGACGTTGGGCATCGTCAAAATAAGCCGGTACAGTTACTACAGCGCCGGTCAGTTCATCACCTAATGACGCTTCTGCGCGGGCTTTTAACGCACGTAATATGTCAGCAGACACAGCAACGGGATTACGCACTTGTCCATCCGCAATAATCGCAACTTGATCATTATCTAATGGGGCAAACTGATAAGGCAAATGGCGCCATTGTGCGGTCACATCACTTAATGCCTGTCCCATAAACCGCTTTACCGAAACGATTGTATTAGCAGGATCTACGTCTGCCAGTGCTAACGCATCATAACCGACAGTGACTTTATCATTATGATAATTGACAATGGAAGGTAACAAGGAGCGCCCTTCACTATCGGGTAATGTTTGTGATTGTCCACTACGTACCGTAGCAACAAGAGAATTGGTCGTACCTAAATCAATACCGACTGCTAGTTTTCGCTGATGCGGAGCGGCAGCTTGGCCAGGCTCTGCAATTTGTAATAATGCCATTGCTTACTCTTCTAATTGTTCGAGGTATTGTTCTACTTGAGACTGGAATTTGTAGATAAATGTAAGTTTACGAATTTCATGCGCGATCACTTCATTATGTGATGCTATTGACGCTTGCTCGCTATCGGAAAATAATGCACTAAGGTGCGCAATTCGTGCATTAATATCACTGATTAATTCATCACTAAAACGCTCTAAGGCATCTTCATCGCCGCGCACATCATCAAGGGCTTCACGCCATTCCATCTGTTGCATTAAAAAACTATTATCCTGCATCGTTTGTTGTTCGCCATTAATTTCAATGCCGCGTAATGCAAGTAAATGTTGTGCTCTGGATAAAGGATGTTTGAGTACACTGTAGGCATCATTGAGTTGCGCATTTTTTTGCAGAGCGATGCGCTTTTCTTGATCTGTGCCTGATGCAAATTTATCAGGATGAGTCAACTTTTGCAGAGTTTGATAAGCATGACTCAGTTGTTGTTTATCAATATCGAGTGTTGCAGGTAAATTAAACAATTGGAAATAATTCATCGTCTCTCGTCAGGCACACAAATACGTAATTAAACGTTAAAACTTTCGCCGCAACCACATTCGCCATTGGCATTCGGATTAATAAACTGAAAACCTTCATTTAGGCCTTCTTTAGCAAAATCTAATTGTGTGCCATCAAGGTACACTAAACTTTTACCATCGATAATGATTTTTACGCCATTTTCTTCGAATACAGTGTCGTCTTCGTTAAGATCATCAACGAACTCAAGCACATAGGCTAAACCAGAGCACCCTGTTGTTTTCACACCTAAGCGCAGACCAATCCCCGAACCACGATTAACTAAAAAATCGCGAGCGCGTTGAGCAGCGGCGTCTGATATTGAAATTCCCACAAGGTACTCCTTAATTTTTAACTAATTTATAATGCGTTTTTAGCTTTGTAATCTTTAACTGCTGCTTTAATGGCATCTTCAGCTAAGATTGAGCAGTGAATTTTCACTGGTGGTAAAGCAAGTTCTGCAGCAATGTCGGTATTTTTAATCGTCGTTGCTTCGTCTAACGTTTTACCTTTAACCCACTCAGTTACTAGTGAGCTAGATGCAATCGCAGAACCACAACCGTAAGTCTTAAACTTAGCATCTTCGATAATGCCGTTTTCACCTACTTTTAATTGTAGTTTCATTACGTCACCACATGCTGGTGCACCGACCATACCTGTGGCTATGTTTTTATCATTTTTGTCGAATTGCCCAACGTTACGTGGGTTTTCATAATGATCAATTACTTTTTCGCTGTAAGCCATTGTTGTTGCCTCTGTTAGTGCTAGCGACGTATTGTACACATCGCCAACGTTGTTTCAATAATAGGAACGTCTAATTAGTGGTGTGCCCACTCAACCGTTGATAAGTCGATGCCTTCTTTGTACATATCCCATAATGGAGACATTTCACGCAACTTATCAATAGAGTTATTGATAACACCAATAACGTAATCAATTTCAGCTTCAGTCGTATAGCGACCTAAGCTAAAGCGAATTGAACTATGTGCTAGCTCATCATTTAAGCCTAACGCACGTAATACATAACTTGGCTCTAGTGAAGCAGAAGTACATGCAGAACCTGACGACACTGCCATATCTTTTAATGCCATAATTAAAGATTCACCTTCGACATACGCGAAAGAAATATTTAAATTGTGTGGGATACGCTGCTCTAAATCACCATTTACATGCACAGCTTCAATATCCTTAATGCCATTGTATAAACGGTCACGCAGCATACGAATACGCTCATTTTCAGACGCCATTTCTTGTTTCGCTATGGCGAATGCTTCACCCATACCGACAATTTGATGTGTCGCTAAGGTACCTGAACGCATACCACGTTCATGGCCACCACCATGAATTTGCGCTTCAATACGTACACGAGGTTTACGACACACATAAAGTGCACCAATACCTTTAGGACCATAAGTCTTATGCGCTGAAAAAGACATTAAATCGACTTTGATTTTTTGCAAATCAATTTCTACTTTACCAGTAGACTGTGCTGCATCAACGTGGAAAATAATTTTACGTGAACGACATAGCTCACCAATTGCGGCGATATCTTGAATGACACCGATTTCATTGTTTACATGCATAATTGAAACTAATACGGTATCTTCACGCATTGCGGCTTCAAGTTTAGCTAAATCAACCAAACCATTTGCTTCTGGCTCTAAGTAAGTCGCTTCATAGCCTTCACGTTCTAACTGGCGGAATGTATCTAATACTGCTTTGTGCTCTGTTTTAAGCGTAATAATATGCTTACCACGTTTATGATAAAAATTAGCAGCACCTTTAATCGCAAGGTTGTTTGATTCAGTGGCGCCTGATGTGAAAACGATTTCACGTGGGTCTGCATTCACTAAGTCAGCGACTTGATTACGGGCAATATCCACCGCTTCTTCTGCTACCCAACCAAAACGGTGTGAACGTGACGCAGGATTACCAAAGTTACCTTCCATCTCGAGGCACTCGGTCATCTTTTTGGCTACACGATGATCAACAGGTGTAGTGGATGAATAATCTAAATAGATTGGTAAATGCAAATCGCTCATTCTGCGCTCCGGTTACAATTGAAAACTAATGTTAATTTTGTCTACAGCAGCACTTGACTGCTGCCCATCTTGACGGGTTGCAATGGTCTTAATATCTTGTTTTGCCATTAATTCACCCAAGGTAATACTGTTTAAAAAATTACTAATTCGATCTGATAAGTCCTGCCATAAATTATGTGTCAGGCACTTTTCACCACCTTGGCAATCGGCTTTGCCATTACACTTGGTGGCATCTATGGATTCGTTAACCGCAGCGATAACCTCTCCAACTGCGATATCATTGGCATCTTTGCCAAGTCGATAACCGCCACCTGGACCACGTATACTCTCAACCAGAGCTTGTTTTCTCAATTTGGAAAACAACTGCTCTAAATAGGATAGTGAAATTTCTTGTCTAACTGAAATATCGTATAACGACACCGGTCCTTGTTGGGAATGCAAAGCAACATCCAACATCGCTGTAACAGCATAGCGTCCTTTTGATGTCAATTTCATATACGTGCTACCTAAATCATAATCTACACTAACTATTTTACTTACCCGACTAAATTAGTCAAGTATTTAACCTACTAAATTAGTCAAGTATTACAAATAACCTGTTAGGTTTAGATTACAGGGTCGAATTCTTCAGGGCGATCATCGTGGGAATCCGGCTTTTGCGTTGATATACCCGTCGCTGCAAATTCGTCCATATCCATTTTAGGGATCGAATCAGTACATACATCACCGCCCATTGATTGGATCACCGTACACATTTCTTGAAGCTTGTTGTCCATTAAGTGCATGTGTTCTAATAACATGCCCATGGCGTTAGCAACAGGATCAGGATTATCTACCGCTACTGCATAAGCATCAAACCCATATTTTTTAGCTATTTTGGCACGTTTCCCATTTTGTTCATGAGCGGTTTGCGCGGACGCCAAAATAACCCGACCAGGGATCCCAATAACAGTTGAATTTGCAGGTGCATCTTTAACTACAACTGAGTTACTACCAATTTTAGCGCCTTTGCCCATAGTAATCGGACCGAGCACCTTTGCCCCTGCACCCACTACAACGTCATCTTCTAATGTAGGGTGGCGTTTACCTGCTTGCCAACTTGTCCCACCTAGCGTAACGCCATGATATAACGTCACATCATTACCAATGACTGCGGTTTCGCCAATCACGACTCCCATGCCATGATCTATAAATACGCGACGACCTAAGGTTGCTCCTGGATGAATTTCAATACCCGTCAAAAATCGAGCAAATGTCGAGAGTGAACGTGCAATCCACTTGAATCCCCAACCCCAAAGCTTATGACTAATACGGTGTATCCAAATCGCATGTAAGCCTGGATAGTTAGTTAATACTTCTAAGGTATTACGCGCTGCAGGATCGCGATGAAATACACTTTTTACGTCTTCTCGTAAATGCTTAAACATGGTGTTCCTTGTCCGTACCTTGTTTCTAATTAGGATTGATTTTTTTTGTCTATCGCAGATAAAATGCCACGAAGTATATTCAGTTCTGATGATTCAGGGCGCGCACGATTGACTAATCGACGCAGCTTGGTCATCACTACACCCGGGTGGTTTTTGACAATGAAACCCGTGTCCGCAAGTGTTTTTTCTAAATGTACATAAAAACGTTCAAGATCGTCACTTAATGGATATTCTTGTTCCACTTCCGGAAATGTTTCTTGTGCTAAAAAGCCCATGCGAATTTCGTAGCATAATGTTTGCACCGCAGCAGCTAAATTAAGCGAGCTGTACTCTGGATTTGCCGGAATACACACATGAAAATGGCATAATTGCAGTTCTTCATTCGTCAAGCCATTATTTTCACGGCCAAAGACTAATGCTACAGGTCCTTTTTGGGCCTCTTGGATCATTTGTAAACCACACTCACGAGGCGTTAACATTGGCCATGGTAAAGTGCGTGAGCGCGCGGATGTGCCAACAATCAGTGAACAATCTTTAACCGCTTCAGCAACACTGTCCACTATTTTCGCATTCGCTAAGACATCACCAGCCCCTGCTGCTAATGCACTGGATTTACCATCCGGAGCAGTAATAGGGTCGACTAAATATAAATCACTCAATCCCATTGTTTTCATCGCTCTAGCAGCTGAGCCTATATTGCCAGTATGGGAAGTATTGACCAATACGATACGGATATTTTCAAGCATAGTGAGTCTTATTAAATTAATTTCGTGTCACATTATACGCATTGCTTTGTCGTTTTAATAGGTCAGTTGACGCTTTGGTCGTTACTTATAGCGCCGAAATAGTGCCAAACATAATATCTATTAGGTTTTACCGCGTTGTT
The DNA here is from genome assembly GCA_002292215.1 of Glaciecola sp. UBA983. Lineage (GTDB taxonomy): Bacteria > Pseudomonadota > Gammaproteobacteria > Enterobacterales > Alteromonadaceae > Opacimonas. Next base: position 10,031 of record DBBN01000129.1, read on the forward strand.
TTGCTATAATATTGCGCAATGATTTTCTATTACGCCCTGTATGTTGTCATTTGTATAGCGCTAATAGAAGATAGTTCTTTGACAATTTAAGTAGTGAGATTTGATATGCATCCTATGCTAAATATCGCCATACGTGCTGCTCGCAGTGCTGGCTCAGTAATCACCCGTGGTTTTGAAAACCGTGATGATTTAACCATTACCACAAAACGTGAAAATGACTTTGTAACCAAAATAGACAAGGATGCTGAATACGCAATCATTGAAAAAATCAAACAGTCTTATCCTGAGCATTCATTTGTCGGTGAAGAAGGCAGTGTGATTGAGGGCGATCCTAATTTCAAATGGATTATTGACCCGTTAGACGGCACTACTAACTTTATCAAAGGCATTCCACATTTTTGTGTGTCAATTGCCCTTATGCACAAAGGTCGCCTTGACCAAGCTGTTGTCTATGATCCAATCCGTGGTGATTTATTTACGGCTTCTCGTGGTGCTGGTGCTCAATTAAATGGTTACCGCATTCGTGTTGGTAAAAATAAAGATCTTGCAGGTGGCATTATTGGCACTGCATTCCCATTTAAAGACAAAACGTTAGTCGCTAACTACTTACCTAAATTTACTCAAATATTTATTCAATCCGGTGACATTCGTCGCTCAGGTTCAGCTGCGTTGGATTTAGCGTATGTCGCATCTGGTAAATATGACGGCTTTTTTGAAAGTGGTCTTAAACCATGGGATATGGCTGCCGGTGAGCTGATTGTGCGTGAAGCGGGTGGCTTAGTCACTGACTTTTCTGGTGGTAATGACCCAATGCATAAAGGTGAAATTGTCGCGGGTAACCCACGTGTTGTGCAGCAACTTGTAAAATACCTAAAGTAACGCTAGCAAAGCATCTCAATAAAATATACCACCACTCTATTCTACATTAGAGTGGTGGCTATCTTTCCAAGCGTTCTTCTTCTTCTTACTATTTTCTTCTTACTATTGCACATTACTACCCTGTACTTTACCGGGCCTGCACTTTACTGGGCCTGTATTTCGATGAAAGGTTTTTTATATCGTTTTCATCACAAAAATGTCCGATTTGAACAAGAATAAAAATGGCAAAATCTGCTTTATGGTTTAGGCTAAATTCATGTAAGTCATACTAATGGATTATCAGTGCTAACCAAATCAAGAACAGTTAATTTCAGCATCTTATTGGTGTTAGGAATTATTATGTTCTTTGTATATGGTTTGATACAACAAATCGAACACACTCGCAAAGCTGAGCAACTCGTCAACAACATTAATCTCGTCAACAACACCTTGCTCAAA
>DBBN01000057.1 GCA_002292215.1 Glaciecola sp. UBA983
TGTGTATTACAAATAGACACTTAATGCTTCACTATCACCAATGAACTCACCACCAATAAATATTTGTGGAACAGTATCGCGACCTGTGATGGCTTTGAGTGAGGTTAAAGATGCATCTTTTCCGAGTACAATCTCTTCATAATCATATCCAGCTGCACTGAGTTCGGCTTTAGCTTTAATACAGAACGGACAGTTAGGTTTAGTAAATATGCTTGAAATAAAGTATCATCAAACCTTATCTTGTAATAGATCTCGTATCGATTGAGGCAGGAAAGAACGTACCCTTTTAGTTATCATTATTTCATGTTTGTGCCACATAATACCCAAATAAATGACACCCAAACCTAATACGGTTAGTGAAACTGGAAACAGCCAGCTATCTTGAAATATGTTCATGGCTAAATATCCAATATAATTACAGCTACCGAATGCGCCAAATACTGTAAATACTTTTCGAACTAAAATAACACCGATGAAAATTAATACTAAATTAACGAAAAAAAATAATAGTTTATCAAGTTCACCATCTGACTTTATAGAGGCAAATCCGCCCCAAAAAGCGATTACCCCAAATAAATATAACCAGAAAGCGTAGTCAGCTTTGTGATGGGCTTTCACATCAACCCAGAAGGCAACAGCAATCATCACTAATCCAGAGTAAAGAGAAACTAAGGAGCGCAATGCTGAATCTTCATCTCCACCGGATAATATAACAGTAAGATCCATACTCAAATACCACAATGTAAACGCTATAGGCATTATTAGAAATGGATATTTGTACTTAACGGCAACTAATATACCAACCACGAGAGTGCCTAATTCCATGTAGAGCCAATGAGTTTCAATCTTTGTGTGGAATTCCTGATAATTATTGTCTGAGGGCCAAAGACCAAGCCATTGCTGTATGCCATAAATTAATAATGGTGTTATACAGACTACGAAAGTGGCACAAATTCCCGCCGGAATAACAAGGTTTTTTAATGCAAAATGATTAGTAAGAAGCATTCCAATTACCACGTAAACCATTGAAATAATGACAATACCTAGGCCGCCGAATGACTCCCAAGCTAAATTCATAAACAATGTCATTGCACCAATAGCAATTAATCCACCCATATAATATAAAACATGCGTAAATGAAAAATTGGGTTGTTCTTCTGATTTGACATGTAAAAAATCGTACAGACGGTCTGCTTCAATTTGAGTAATGATATTGTGTAAGACAGCGTCATCTAACTGTTTCTTTGAAACATTCATGATAAATCTCTGTAATATAATTGTACTAACAGTATTATTTAAGGGATACGACTAAAAAAATCCCTAGTGCAAATATGACTAGCCTATCTCTAGTGTAGTACGTATTACTGATTAGGAATTAATATCATAGGGAAATAAAAATGGTTGTGATTCGAGTTAGGTTTATTTACTAATACAAGCATTTACATTATATTTTGATATGACGATCAAACCAAGGAAAACAACATGACTGCCGATGAATTACATGCCCTGAAGGTTGCGTTTAGCTATATGCCACAGGCGATTGAAGTAAATAAATATGAATATGGCGATGATTTTCAGAGGATCTTAGACCATATTGAATACGTTCGTGCAACATTACTTGAGCATGGTATCGATCCGGATGAAGTTTCTGGCGATATTAATCCGGATACGACCCCAAATTCTTGTTATTAATGAATTTTATCAAAGCTAACACGTGGTCTAAATATTGCACATTAATCCTTTATTGATTATTTGACAGCTCTGCCATAAAAGGATTTTCTTATGCAGCATTTTTGCTGGGTGTAACTAGTATCACGGTTCAAAATTCTGGTTCGGTACATGAAACAAAGTTTTTTATTATTTGCATATTTTCAAAAAGTGTTTATAAAGGCGACTATTATAAATACTCTATTCATTTTTTTTAAAATAAAGGATCATCATGCGAATTGCTATTTTGTCGCGCAACCCCAAATTATACTCAACTCGCCGCCTACAAGAGGCTGGCATTGCTTTAGGTCATGAAGTCGACATCGTAGATACCATGCATTGTTACATGGATATCACTAGTAATCATCCTTCCGTGCGCTATAAAGGTAAACCCTTACCTAAGTATGATGCGGTGATCCCACGAATTGGTGCTTCGGTGACATTCTATGGCACATCGGTTGTGCGTCAATTTGAAATGATGGGTACGTATAGTGTTAATGAATCGGTAGCTATTAGCCGCTCTCGAGATAAACTACGTTCACTACAATTGTTATCCAGAAAAGGTATTGGCATGCCTCGTACCGGTTTTGCTAACCATCCTGATAAAATTGATGATCTCATCAAAAATGTCGGTGGTGCACCGGTGGTGATCAAATTACTTGAGGGGACTCAAGGTATTGGGGTGGTTTTAGCTGAAACATCAAAAACAGCAGAAGCTATTATCGAAGCGTTCATGGGCTTAAATGCTAATATTTTAGTACAAGAATACATAAAAGAAGCGGGCGGAGCTGATATTCGTTGTTTGGTCGTGGGCGGTAAGGTCATTGCCGCGATGAAACGCCAAGCTGCACCGGGTGAGTTTCGTTCTAATCTACATCGTGGCGGCTCAGCTAGTATTGTTAGATTATCTCCTGAAGAACGTAAGACTGCCGTTGATGCTGCGAAAACAATGGGTTTAGGCATGGCTGGTGTGGATATTTTACGCTCTAATCATGGTCCAGTCGTCATGGAAGTGAACTCATCTCCAGGTCTTGAGGGCATTGAAAAAGCCACCGGTAAAGATGTGGCAACCATGGTAATTGAACATATAACTAAGTATGCAAAACCTAATAAAACCAAGACCCAAGGTAAAGGTTAAGCGATGGAAAAACTGACTATTGGTGGTGTGGATATTCTCCCAGGTGAAACTAAGCGGATTGAATTACCGATGCCACTGTTATATACCAATACACAGATGTCTATCCCTGTTCATGTGCAACGTGGCAAGCGACCCGGTCCGACATTATTTGTTAGCTCTGCTATTCATGGCGATGAGCTGAACGGTATTGAAATAGTCGGTCGTTTATTAAAAAGTCGGTCGATAAAAAATTTACGGGGTACGTTAATCGCAGTACCTATGGTTAATGTGTATGGTGTACTTAACCAATCACGGTATATGCCTGATCGCCGCGATTTAAATCGCAGTTTTCCCGGTAGTAAAAAAGGCTCTTTAGCGGGTCGAATAGCCAATTTATTTTTAAATGAAATTGTCCAACATTGCGATTATGGAATCGACTTACATACTGGAGCGATTCATCGCAGTAATTTACCTCAGATCCGGGGTAACTTAGACGATGAAGGCACCTTAGCTATTGCTAAAGCTTTCGGCATGCCGGTGTTACTCAATGCTGAAGAACGTGATGGGTCATTACGCCAAACCTCCTCTGAGCTTGGCGTTAAGGTCATTTTATATGAAGCAGGACAAGCTTTACGTTATGATGAGTTTTCAATCCGAGCAGGAGTGAAAGGCATTATCAATGTGATGCGTGAAATAGGCATGCTAAACAAACGTAAACGTTTAGGTAAACAGGTTAAATTGTTTATTGCTCGTCAAAGTGGCTGGGTACGAGCAAGTGAAAGTGGCTTCGTTAATCATGTCGCACAACTGGGCGATCATGTGAATGAAGGGGACTTATTAGCAACCATCTCCGATCCTTTTGGGACTGTACTTGATACGATTATCTCATTAACAGAAGGTGTGGTAATAGGTAAACAAAATATCCCACTAACACAAGAAGGGGACGCGATGTATCATATTGCTTATTTTAGCAAGCCAGATTCAGTCGCAGAGCACGTCGAATTATTGCAAGATAAACTTGATATGGAAGAAAATCCAAATCCTTTAGCAGATAAACAATCATGAAAAAAATAATTATTGGTTCATTAGAAAAATGTGATTTACCCCAATTAGGGATTGAAGGGCTGCATGTTCGGGTTGATACCGGTGCCAAAACTTCCTCTTTGCATGTAGACAATATTGAAGAATTTAAAAAAGACGACGAATTATGGATTGCGTTTGACATGCATCCAGACGTATATGATATTGAAGAAGTTGTCCGTAAAGAAGCGAAGGTCGTGGATATCAAGCGTGTTAAAAGTTCTACGGCTACACGCCAACGTCGATATGTGATCGTCACCAAGATTAAAATGGCTAATAAAACTTGGAAAATCCGCTTAACACTGACTAACCGTTCCACCATGACATACATGATGTTGCTTGGGCGTGAAGCAATGAAAGGGCGATTTATAGTCGACCCTGAGTGCCAATATCGTTTAGACTAGGCACTCTAGATACAACTTACTCAGAATAAAACTAATAAAGAGGCCCTTAATTAAATGACACAATATACTGGTGATTTAGCAAAAATGGTTGTAGGTGTAAATGATGCTCATGTTGCACAATACACTTTACCCATTGGTGAACATAAAGTAGCGATGAATGAGCTTATAGGTCGCTCAATTTCGTTAACCAACCACGCTAAAATTACTTGTGTCGGTTGTGGTAGTGCAACTAATAAAAGCTTTAGTCAAGGGTTTTGCTATTCATGTTTACGTGCGCTAGCACAATGTGATGAATGCATCATGAAACCAGAAAAATGCCATTATGCGCAAGGCACTTGTCGTGAACCACAGTGGGGGGAGGCACATTGCTTTAATACGCATTTTGTTTACTTAGCTAATACCGGACAGTCAAAGGTGGGGATTACGCGTCAAGTTGAAGGGAGAGTCTCTTCACGCTGGTTAGACCAAGGTGCTTCACAAGCCATTGTCTTATATAGAGTGAGTAATCGATTGTTGAGTGGTTTAGTTGAGACCGCATGTAAATCGTTTATCTCTGATAAGACTAACTGGCGCACTATGCTTAAAGGTCAGCCTGAACCGGTTGATTTATTCATTCTTAAACAAGAAATGATGACCTCAATCGCACCACAAATTACTGCGTTACGTGAACAATACGGTTTGTTAGCAGTGCAAGATGTCGAACACGAGAGTGTCGATATTCATTATCCAGTCACTCAATATCCAGAAAAAGTGGTTTCGATTAATTTAGAAAAAACACCGTCTTTTACTGGCACCTTACTTGGCATCAAAGGCCAATATTGGTTGTTAGATGATAATCGCGTTATTAATATTCGCAAATATACCGGTTATCAAGCGACACTATCTGTTAATAACTAGGGACTGCTTACAAAAGGGAGTTTGCATTCACGTGGTGAATTACTTTCATGATTTAATATAAATAAACAATGTCAGTTTTATCCTACACAGCCGATACAAAACATAATAATTTATTGTTTATCACAGCTCAGACGGATGCTTACTATGTTTCTACCTCCTGTATTAGTTTTAATCTCAATATTGGTTATCATGTTTGGTGGCCAATTTTTACAAATCGATTATCAAATCAATTCGTTAGTATCAGCTGTTGTTGCAGGGTGTATCAGTTTTTTTATGGCTAAGTTACATGGCAGGCCAGATGATAATCAGCAAGTCGAATCTGTTAATTACAATCAATATGGTGAAAATATTGCAGCAAGCACCAGTCGTATTGCAATTGGAGGGGCTAATGTTTCACACTTCACTGACAAATTGACTTCTATGTTTAAACGACAAGTTGAACATACGCAACAAATTGCGGGGCGAGTAGAAGTACTTGAAAGTGGCAATCAAGAATTATTAAACGCTGCGCAGCATGCCCAAAAAAGTATCGAACAATCGGATAAAGAAACCAACCGCTCCAATGAATTACTGCAAGAAGCGATGCAGCAGCAAACTTCTCTGAATGAACAAATATCTGTGTCAACAGAGTCATTAGGTAATTTAAAAATTAAAGCTGATTCAATTGGACATATTGTTACCACAATCAACCAACTGGCTGATCAAACCAATATGTTAGCTTTAAATGCGGCAATAGAAGCAGCGCGTGCAGGTGAGCAGGGGCGAGGATTTGCTGTAGTTGCCGATGAAGTGCGTGAATTAGCCAAGAAAACAACCGACGCGACTCGAAGCATTGAAACAGTATTAGAAGAAATATCATTTGCAACGGGTGATTCAGTTAAAGCAATTGATGCGGTGTCAGTGTCCGGTCAGAAAATGGCTAATTTGGTTAAAGAGACTTCTGCCGTTGTGAGCAAAAGCTCCCATTCAGCCTATGAAGCGAAAGCGGCGATGGAGCAAGTTCATCGTACGGTCAAAGAACACAATGAAACCAATCAAGGGATCAGTCAAAACGTCCGAGATCTGTATGGTTCGACTCAAGAGCTTGAGGATGATTTAGCAGAAATATCAAAAAAAGTACTGAATTTATGTAATCAAACTGAAGACATCTTCCGTCAATTGCAGGTGTTTTCTTTAGAAAACCGTAATTCAGTTATTCGTGATATTGCGTTGCAAGCAGCTGAAAATGTGGGCGACTTATTTGCGGATGCGATTGTCTCCGGTCAGATTGCAGAGCATGCGCTGTTTGATTCACAATATAAAGAAGTCCCCAACACCAATCCACAAAAATATACCACGTTGTTTGATAAATTTACGGATCAAGTATTACCCACTATTCAAGAATCAATTTTACAAGGTCATCCGTATATTATTTATGCAGGCGCAGTTGATCGTAAAGGGTATTTTCCAACACATAATAAAAAGTTCAGTAAAGCAATGACGGGAAATTACGACCAAGATTTAGCCAATAGTCGTACCAAACGTATTTTTGATGATTATACCGGTGCGCGTTGTGGGTCTAATACGCAGAGCTTTTTATTGCAGACTTATAAGCGCGATACAGGCGAAGTCATGCATGATTTGTCCGCGCCGATTTATGTCAACGGTAAGCATTGGGGCGGTTTCCGCATCGGTTACCAAGCTCAACAATAATCCTATTAGACTATTGGATATCTAGGCTATTAATTTAGCTTAGATTCCTTTAAACTCCTCGCCATTAAAATTTTCTATTTACGAACCCCTTAGGAGTAGTACAATGTCATCTGATTCTAATTTCAAAGACCCATTCAATGTTTGGTATTTTCTTGCAGCCGTTGCGGTTTTGCTAGCTATGCCTTTATTGAACGCAATTTGCGGTTGGTTCGTATTCTATATCTCTAAGTAAAATAACTATAAAAGGGTGAATTTTGTCAGGCGAATATATCAAATCGGTTATTAAAACCATTCCGGATTACCCTAAACCGGGTATCATGTTTCGCGACGTTACCAGCGTCCTAGAGGATCACGATGCATTCATGCAATGTATCACTCTGCTAGCTGAACATTTCAAAGACCATAAATTTGATAAAATCGCAGGCACGGAAGCACGAGGTTTTCTTTTTGGTGCCCCTTTAGCTTTGGCATTAGGTGTCGGTTTTATTCCGGTGCGTAAGCCTGGTAAATTGCCACGTGAAACCATTTCTGAAGAATATGAACTCGAATATGGCACGGATAATTTAGAAATTCATACCGATGCGGTCGATCCTGGTGAGCGTGTCTTAATGCTTGATGATCTACTCGCTACCGGTGGAACTATGATTGCCACTGCGAAGCTAATTAAGCGTCTTGGTGGTATTGTTGAGCATGCTGGATTTGTTATTTCATTGCCTGATATTGGTGGTGATATCCGACTAAAAGAGGCCGGGATTACACCATACGCAATCTGCGAATTTGAAGGCGATTAATTAATTATGAGCTATCAAGTACTGGCAAGGAAGTGGCGCCCAAGTAAGTTTTCTGAGCTTGTTGGGCAAGAGCATGTCGTTACAGCCATATCTAATGCGTTAGATAATAATCGTTTACACCATGCGTATTTGTTCACCGGTACTCGAGGGGTAGGTAAAACGACGATTGCTCGAATATTTGCCAAAAGCTTGAACTGTGAATCAGGCTTAAGCGCCAACCCTTGTGGTCAATGCGGTACCTGTAAAGATATCGAACAAGGTCGATTTGTTGACTTACTCGAAATCGATGCCGCATCTCGCACCAAAGTGGATGATACTCGAGAACTTCTCGATAATGTACAGTATCGTCCTACTCAAGGTGATTACAAAGTTTATCTGATTGATGAAGTGCATATGCTATCTAAGCATAGTTTTAATGCCCTTTTAAAAACATTGGAAGAGCCACCTCCGCATGTGAAGTTTTTGTTGGCGACGACTGATCCACAAAAGCTTCCGGTAACGATTTTATCCCGTTGTTTGCAGTTTAATCTCAAAGCATTATCCAGAGAACAAATCCAACAGCAATTATCTTATGTATTAACCCAAGAGCAAATTAACCACGAGCCTGCAGCGTTAGCTCAGCTGGCTCGAGCGGCTAATGGGTCGATGCGTGATGCCCTGAGCTTGACTGACCAAGCCATCGCCCAAGGTAACAATCAAATCAGTGCGAGTATTGTCACAGATATGCTCGGCTTGATGGATAAAAACCAAATTTTAAAAATGCTGCATAGCCTCATTGAAGGTCACAAAGAAGCAGTATTTGAGCAAGTCGAAGCGCTCGCTCAAAC
>DBBN01000128.1 GCA_002292215.1 Glaciecola sp. UBA983
CAACTGATAAACCACCAATTGCATAGCCATCAAATCCGATTTTCTCTAATGCTTCGAGCGAGATATCACGTAAACCTTCATACATACCACCTTGAACAATACCAAACAATGCAGAGTCACTATCACCATGTTCGTCTTTACTACGCTGCGCCCAACGCAGAGATAGCTCCATCGAAATTCGGGCTTCTTGCTCCGTTGCCGGATAAGGCGTGCATTCATCAAAAATCATCACAATATCAGAGCCTAATTCACGCTGTACCTCGATTGATTTTTCCGGTGTTAAGAGAATTTTCTCGCCGTTAATCGGAGAACGAAAGGTCACACCTTCCTCGTTGATTTTACTCATTGCACCCAAGCTAAATACTTGGAAACCACCTGAATCAGTCAGGATCGGTTTATCCCAATGCATAAAGTCATGCAAATCACCGTGTTGTTGAATAATTTCGGTACCTGGACGCAACATCAAATGAAAGGTATTGCCTAAACAAATATGTGCTCCAGTTTCAGTCAGTTCTTCAGGCGTCATGCCCTTGACCGTACCATAAGTCCCCACCGGCATAAATGCGGGTGTTTCGACTATGCCTCGTGGAAACACTAACTGTCCACGACGCGCTTTACCTTGGGTAGCAAGAAGTTTAAATTGCACGCAAATATCACCTACTTATCAATAATGGCGCGCATTATAGCAAACTAAAAACCGATACACACCTTATAAAATTTTCACTTAACATACGTGATTATGCCTTTTCAATGAACATAGAATCACCGTAACTAAAAAAGCGATATTCATGCTTTATCGCTTCTGCATAGGCATGCATTACATTGTCTTGCCCAGCTAATGCGCTGATCAGCATCATTAAGGTTGATTCAGGCAAATGAAAATTGGTAAACATTGCGTCAACCACTTTAAAGGTAAAGCCAGGATAAATAAATATGCTAGTGTCTTCGTAGAAAGGCACAATTAATTCATCCGTCTCATCGGCTTTTTTTGCTGCTGATTCAAGTGAACGCATCGATGTTGTGCCTACTGCAATCACGCGTTTCCCTGCTGCCTTGGTTGCCTTAATTGCTGCCACTACAGTTTCAGGTACCTCAGCATACTCAGCATGCATCACATGTTCTTCGACATTATCAACTTTGACGGGCTGAAATGTGCCCGCGCCAACATGCAAGGTAACAAACTCTGTCTGTACGCCTTTGGCTTTAAGTTTAGCCAGTATGGCATTATCAAAATGCAATCCAGCCGTTGGTGCGGCTACCGCGCCAGGTTTTTCGTTATAAACAGTTTGATAACGCTCTTTATCGCTATCCTCATCGGGTCGGTCGATATAGGGTGGCAATGGCATGTGCCCATGTGCTTCTAATAATTCCAGTACGGTTTTTTCACCTGCAAAAGACAATTCAAACAACGCATCATGACGGCCAAGCATAGTTGCTTCAATAGCATTTTCTAATAGTAGCGTCGCACCGGGTTTCGGTGATTTACTGGCTCTAACATGCGCAAGCACTCGATGATCATCCAGCATGCGCTCAACAAGGACTTCCACTTTACCACCGGTGGATTTTTGACCAAGTAAACGAGCCGGGATGACACGGGTATTATTAAAAATTAATAGATCGCCAGCATCCACAAATTGCAGCATATCAGTAAATGCATGATGTCCTAATGCGCCAGTCACACCATCTAAATGTAATAAACGCGAGGCGGTGCGCTGCTCAGTAGGATATTTAGCAATGAGTTGTTCGGGTAATTCAAAAGCAAAATCTGACGTTTTCATTTATTTATTGTCAACATGAGTAAAAAGATAAAAGCATAGCGGTATTGTACCCAATCCACTTATCTCTTGCCAAATTCGATTTTTCGTTAGTATTCGTGCCCCATCATTTATTACATATGAAAAACCATACGCATGTATTGCTTGCGATACAGTGCAAAAATAAACAGCGTCTAATATTTAAAATGAAATATGTGTTTTCCTATGTATGTTTGGCCCACGCTGCAAGTGGGCTTTTTTTTGCCCGTTATTTAGCTTTGGTGGTTTTTTAACGTTATCAGTCAAATAAACCACTTGATTTTGTAGCACAGATCTCGGTTAATAGGCGTTCTTATTGTAGAGGGATACGAATGCTGATTTGGCACAAACTCAAAAAAAAACTTGTACGGGTTTTCTCCGAAACTAGCTGGTACACCATTGTATTTGCATTATTATTTTATTCGGCATCGTCATGGTACTTTTTGCACCTTGCTGGAGAAACAGCGCTAACTAATCATACTGACTTTATATATTGGCTGATTGTTACCGGCTCCACCGTCGGGTATGGTGATTTATCACCTAGTTCAAGTGCTGGTAAATTGGTAGTTGCCTTGTATATTATCCCGCTAGGGCTAAGTATTTTTGCGTTAATTGTAGGTCGTATCGCGACTTGGGTGTCATATCAATGGCACAAAGATAACAGAGGATTAAAAGATCATATGGCTGAGAATCACATTATTGTCATGGGCTGGAACGAAGAACGTACCATGCAACTACTCACTTTATTAATCAAAGAAAATGCCCAGAACGACGTCAAAGCAGATATTATTTTATGTGTTAAAAAAGACATTTCTAACCCCTTGCCAGGGCAAATTGATTTTGTCAAAGTGAGCTCATTTAATCGCGATGAAGACATGAATCGTGCATGCGTCAGCGATGCCAAGACCATCTTAATTGATAACCCTGATGATGACATCACCATGACTAGTGCGCTATATTGCTCTAAACGTAATCCTAATGCACATATTGTGGCGTACTTTAATGATGAAAGTTTGGTTGGGTTATTAAAAGACCACTGTCCAAACGTCGAATGTACGCCTAGTGTAGCGGTTGAAATGTTAGTCAAATCGGCATTTGACCCCGGCTCAAGCTTATTGCATCATGACCTATTAAGTGTTGATGCAGGCCAAGAGCAATACTCAACTATCGTACCAGATGATACGCCGGTAATGGCTGTTGAACATTTATTTTTCGGCTTAAAATCACATCGCAATGCTATCTTTGTTGGCTTTGCCAAAAGAGGGAATGAAAGTAATATTCATGTTAATCCTGATTTTAGTGAACAAGTCTGCGCTGGCGATCGTATTTTCTATATTGCCAACAAACGTATCAATCATTTTGATTGGACACTATTTCATTAATTCCAATCCATTAAATTAAAAGACACTAAAGGAACCACCCCATGGACACATTCTTAGCATCACTCGCTGGATTAGGTAATTTTGCCTTATATTTTTTTAGTGCTATTGCGCTACTATTTATCTTTAAAATCATCTATGCACTGGTCACACCGCATGATGAATGGCACCTAATCAAAGAACAACAATCATCCGCAGCCGCGATTGCATTTGGTGGTGCATTAATCGGCTTTGCGATTGCATTATCGGGTGCGGCGACCAATGCCGTATCGTTTGGCGACTTTATTATCTGGGCAGTTGTCGCATTATTAGCACAATGCCTCGCATTTCTATTATTACGCTTTACTTTTATGCCCAAAATAGCCGAGCGCATCGAAAATAACGAAGTCTCAGCTGGGATTATGCTAGCGGCAGTATCGTTAGCCGTAGGTCTACTTAACGCCGCCTGCATGACTTATTAGGAGTGAAAAATTCTATGACTAAATCAATTAATGCCGCGAAGTCAGCGACAAAAAGAACAGCGCATATCTCCCTGCCCTCAATGCGCAAATGGTTTGCCTTTCGCCCATTAGCCGTGAGTATGAGTGTGGTGTTTTTAAGTGCGTGTGGCGAAGAGCCTGAAATCGCATCGATTTATACCAGTGTGGATGAATGTTCCAGTAACAATCCAAACTATATGCAAGAGTGCAAAGTCGCTTATCAAGAAGCCAAAGATGAAGCGCTGCGCACAGGCCCTAAATTTTTAGGACAAGCCGATTGTGAATTTGAATTTGGTCAAGATAATTGTGAGTATGTAGCGCGAACCGAAGAGCCAGTACCAGGTAACTCTAACGCAAACAATCAAAGCAGTTCAGGTAGCTTTTTTATGCCACTCATGGCGGGCTACATGATGGGTAATATGCTTGGTGGAAATTCACGAAATCGTCAATTTAGCCAACCCATGTACACGTCTAATTCGCGTAATTCTGCATTACGTGGTCGCTGGTTTGGCGCTACCGGTAAAGATTATGGTAGTCAACGTAATCGCAGTGCCAAAGTTTATAGTTCAGATTTTAAACCTAAGCCGACCGTGAATAACACCGTTAAACGTGGTGGATTTGGTAAAAGTGTCGCGCGGACTCAAGCAAGCTCACGCAGCTGGGGTGGCTAATTCATGTTACGCAGGGATATTGCAGCGCGCACTGATTGGCACGATACGGCTCAAGAATACGGATTTTCGTTTCATACTATTGATGGCCAAGCCTATTGGGATGAGAGCGCGTATTATCAGTTTACGCTAGAACAAATCGAAAACGACATCGAAGATCCTACTCAAGAACTGCATGAAATGTGTTTACATGTGGTGGATAAAGTCGTGCAATCGCAAGCACTATTAAACGATTTTTGTATTCCTGAAGCATTTCATGAAGCAGTGAGTGATTCATGGCAAGCCAAAGCGCCTTCGTTGTATTCGCGTCTAGATCTTGTCTACGATGGCACCGGTCCTGCCAAGTTATTAGAAAACAACGCCGATACCCCGACTAGCTTATACGAATCTGGATTTTGGCAATGGTTATGGCTGGAGCAACAAGTTGATAGCGGCGCCTTACCTAACGCCAGTGACCAATTTAACTCTTTGCAAGAAAAGCTCATCATGCGCTTTCGTGATATTGCCAATCATTACCAACAAAAAAACATGCATTTTTCATGTTGTTTGGACAGTGATGAAGACCGTGGAACGGTGCAATACTTGCAAGATTGCGCAACCCAAGCGGGGTTAAGTACTCCATTTGTATTTATTGATGATATTGGTGTAACAGATACCCATCGCTTCTTGGATCTGGATAATAATCCGATGGATATGGCATTTAAACTCTATCCTTGGGAGTTTATGCTCAAAGAAGAATTTGGCGAAATCGCTGCCTACTCAGACACCAAATGGGTCGAGCCTATTTGGAAAAGTGTGCTATCTAATAAGGCCTTACTTCCCTTGTTATGGGAAATGTTCCCTAACCACCCGAACTTATTACCCAGTTATTTACATAGAGATTTAGACAAGGTGGATAAAGCGGGTAAATGGGTCAAAAAACCCATATTTTCGCGTGAAGGTGCCAATATCATGATCATTGATAACGGTGATGTCATCGCGCAAACGGGCGGTGAGTATGGCGATGAAGGAGTTATCTTCCAGCAGTTTACCCCCCTTCCAAAATTTGCCGATAACTACACCTTGATTGGTTCATGGCTAGTTAATGATATGCCTGCAGGGATCTCAGTGCGTGAAGATAATACTTTAATCACACAAGACACATCTCGGTTTGTACCGCATATTATTTTAGGCTAAACTGCACAATCTTTCGCCCAGTGACCTGCTGTATTACCGTTGTTTTTTCTCTCTAGTTAGCTGATTAATTAACTACTAGCTGAATTATATAGGATATTATTTTGCCACAATCACCAGAAACCAATTCACCAGCTACACCACCTGCGAGCTCTCCAGGGAAACCTAAACCGCAGCAACAGAACATGTTGGCGAATCTAGCCTTCAATATCATTATTCCTGTAGTAATTATGTCCTACGCTAGCGCACCTGAATACCTAGGGCCGTTGTGGAGTATTGCTGTTGCTTTAGCATTTCCTGTAGGTTATGGCTTGTATGAATTACTGCAAACCAAAAAAGTGAATTTCTTCTCAGTATTAGGGATCATCAGTGTCTTATTGACGGGTGGTATCAGTTTGTTAAAGCTACCTGCGGAATATATCGCCATCAAAGAAGCTGCTATCCCTGGTTTAATTGGGATCGCGGTATTAGTGACTCGCTATATGAAAAAACCGTTGATTAAAATCCTCGTGCTCAATGATGTCATCATCAACTGGCCAAAACTTAATAAAGCCTTAGCTGATATCAATAAAACAGAGGAGTTTGAAAAGAAAATTGGTGTAAGTAATTACATTGTCGCGGCGTCGTTTTTTGTATCTTCAGCGCTTAACTATGGGCTGGCAAAATGGATTTTGGTATCCGAGCCAGGTTCGGTAGCTTATACAGAAGAATTAGGGCGTATGACGGCACTCAGCTATCCAGTTATTGTGATCCCGAGCATGTTAATGTTGATCACGGCGATCATGTACATTTTCATGCAAATGAAAAAAATAACCGGACAAGAAGTCGATACGTTTTTAAACCAGTAAAACGTATCGCTGCTTTTACTCCGTCTCAGACTGACGCTTAATCTAACAGTTCAAATATGCGCTTCGCGATATCCGTATTATCTTGATGTCCGGCAAAGCGCTCTGCACCTGGTCCGACTGCAAATACTTGCACATCAACGGCAGTATGACCCCAAGTTGTCCAACCGGTATTGGTTTTACGATCAATAATTCGTTTAATCACATCTTCTAATGAACGAGATTTGGCATTCATATCCATGGCAAGCACGGCATCTTGGTCGGCTTGCGTCAACTCAAAACCTAATTGAGCTTTAATGTACGCTAAGCGTTTAGTCGGTTCGTCAGCACTATTGACTAAATGTTTAATCATGGCAGTAACAGAAGTGGTTATCGCGTGTAATGATGCTGGCTCCCAACGGTATTCACCATTAGCAGCTAACGTCAATCCACCAGTACTGTGGTCAGCGGTCAACACAACCAATGTGTCAGGGTGCTGAGCTTGATATTCAACCAACCATTCCAGCATCAAATGCAAATCTTGCATTTCGGCCATCGCAGAATTGATATCACGACCGTGCCCAGCCCAATCGACTTGGCTGGCTTCTAGTAATAAAAAATACCCTTGATTGTTTTCTAATATACGCGTGGCTGTTTGAGCCATAGTGCGTAAGCGAGAGGGATCGATATCATCTAATGCCCAAGGTAAACCTACTGGAGCAAACAAACCTAGTGCACCAGCATCGTTAGTTAATGAGGATAGCTGCGCATAGCTATCAATATATTGATAACCTTGGTCAACGAACAATTGTCGAATATCACGGTCATCACGAATAAAATAATCCGTACCGCCACCGAGCATTACATCAACTTTATGCTCACCATTAATTCGATCATCAAAAAAGCTATCGGCAATAGCATTGTAGTTTTGGCGTGATTCATTATGGGCAACATAGGCTGCAGGAGTCGCGTGGACAATTTGAGAAGTAACGGCTAAACCCGTTTTCATACCTTTCACTTTGGCACGATGCAATACCGTTGTCACGGGTTGCTTGTTCACATCCATACCGATAGCACCATTATAGCTTTTTATACCGGAAGCTAACGCCGTAGCACTCGCGGCAGAGTCGGTCACCACACCTGAAATGGTCGCAGGATAAGTAGATGCATTCCCAACGTGCCATTGGTCAAAAATAGTGGCGTCTATTTCAGGTGTATTTGGATCATCAGCATAATAGCGGTATGCCGTGGTGTATGCTGGTCCCATGCCATCGGCGACGATCATAATAATGTTTTTTGGGGTCGACTCGCTTTTCGTAAAGATGTGCGTGTCGAGATCATGTTGTACATTTATATCCGGTGTGACGATCACACAAGCGCTTAATGTCAGTGCACTGATACTGAGCGTCAATAACTTTACTAATCGAGTTTGCATATCGTTGAAGTCCTAAATTGAGTTGAGTACGCTAATACGTCAACAAATACTGAAACAAATAGGACTTTATTGTAACCACTTACGCTGAACCAGCAAACTTATATTGCGCATTTCATCGATAACAAAGTGGTGAATATTATTTTCGGATTGTGTAATTCACCCTGTGAAAAACAAAAATTATGAATGAATAACATAATCACCATTCACAAAATCTATATCAAATAACACCAATCTAATCCTATAGGATGAGTAGCTAGCGGATTATAAACCAACTCAAAACCCTAAAACGCAATAAAAACATAGATCAATTTAGATATTAATGTAATCACAACACGACGACAAGTCATTCATCAAGTAAATGAAGACAATGTAAATTATTAATTTCAATTATTTGGATTTACTCCCTAACATGAAATGGTCAGTTGCACAGTGAGTTATTTATACCAGCTTGCACCGCTTAATACATCGCCCTACAGAATATTAAAAGGATAACGACTATGTCTCAATATCAACAAGATCAAGCTGCATTTGCAAAATTAATTAAAGAGCAAGGGTCTGCTTGGAATGCAATCAGCCCAGAATTTGCGGCTCGTATGAAAACGCAAAATCGCTTTAAAACCGGTTTAGACATCGCTAAGTACACTGCTGGCATCATGCGCAAGGACATGGCAGATTATGATGCAGACTCAGCACAATATACGCAGTCTTTAGGATGCTGGCATGGCTTTATCGGTCAACAAAAAATGTTAGCCGTGAAAAAGCATCAAGGTACAACAGATAAATCTTATTTGTATCTTTCAGGTTGGATGGTTGCAGCGCTTCGTTCAGAATTCGGTCCATTACCTGACCAATCAATGCATGAAAAAACTTCAGTGCCGGCACTTATCGAAGAGTTATATACATTTTTACGTCAAGCTGATGCACGTGAACTAGGTAATTTATTTAATCAACTAGATGCAGCGCAAGCCAATGGCGGTGATGTTGCAGCGATTCAAGCACAAATAGATAACTTTGAAACACACATCGTACCAATTATTGCTGATATCGATGCTGGATTTGGTAACGAAGAAGCTACGTATTTACTTGCTAAGAAAATGATTGAAGCGGGTGCATGTTGTATCCAAATCGAAAACCAAGTATCGGATGCAAAACAATGTGGTCACCAAGACGGTAAAGTAACCGTTCCACATGAAGATTTCCTTGCGAAAATTAATGCCGTACGGTACGCATTCTTAGAATTAGGAGTTGATGATGGTGTGATTGTCGCGCGTACCGATTCATTAGGTGCTGGCCTGACACAAAAGATCCCTGTATCAACCAATGATGGTGATTTAGCCGAGCAGTACAATGCCTTCTTAGAAGTAACGCCAGTTGCAGATCTAGCTGCGCTTAAAAATGGCGACACAATCATGAAACTGAATAACGAAATTGTTAAGCCTGTACGTTTGCCCAATGGTTTGTTCAAATTTAAAGATAATACTGGTTTTGACCGTGTTGTTTTAGATTGTGTCACATCATTACAAAATGGTGCTGATTTATTGTGGATTGAAACAGAAAAACCACACGTTGGACAAATTGCAGAAATGGTTAATGCGATCCGTAAGACCGTGCCAAATGCAAAATTAGTGTATAACAACTCGCCATCATTCAACTGGACGCTTAATTTCCGTCAGCAAATTTTTGATACGATGGTTGCAGAAGGCAAAGATGTGTCTGCCTATGACCGTGCAGCGTTAATGTCGGTTGAGTATGATACGAGTGAATTAGCGCAAATCGCTGATGAAAAAATCCGTACATTCCAAGCTGATGCAGCACGTGAAGCAGGTATCTTCCATCACTTGATTACCTTACCGACTTATCACACTGCAGCGTTATCAACTGATAACTTAGCACAAGGCTACTTCGGCGACCAAGGTATGTTGGCTTATGTTAAAGGTGTACAACGTCAAGAATTACGTCAAGGCTTAGCGTGTGTTAAACACCAAGCAATGGCTGGTTCTGATATGGGTGATACGCATAAAGAATACTTCTCTGGTGACCAAGCACTTAAAGCATCTGGTGAAGATAATACGATGAATCAGTTTGATTAATTTATCACACTGAACTGAACGAATCGAGGCACGATACTTCGTGTCGCAAAACCCAGTGTAGGCTGGGTTTTTTTATGCATTAATAACACCATTCCTTATAAGTAGTATTCATTAGACTAATTGCTCAGTGAAATTTAATGTTTTTTGTTTATAATGGGTACATACATCTATTTAGGATTGCAAACTCATGAACATTGCCAAAATTGATTTAAATTTACTCGTCTATTTGGATGTCTTACTGCGAGAAGGCAGCGTAACCAAAGCAGCAAATCAATTGAGTATCACCCAACCGGCAATGAGTAATGGCTTGAAGCGATTACGCGATCTGTTCAAAGATCCCTTATTAGTCCGCACCAGCGAAGGGATGACGCCAACCAAGAGAGCCTTAGAACTACAACCCACAATTCGTGATGTATTGAGTAAACTTGAATCGTCAATTCAACCTGAAACAGAGTTTAGTCCTGAATCTTCAACGCGTACCTTTCGAATCATGACCTCAGATTACGCTGAGTCCACATTATTATTAGAGTTAATCGAAGAGCTCAACTTCAAAGCCCCCAACATTACACTAGATTTAATCACGCCATCTGATGTGACATTTCATGATGTTGAACAAGGTCGAGTTGATATGGCGATTAACCGCTTTGACGAATTACCGTTATCGTTTCATCAAAAAGTCATTTGGTATGATCAGTTTGCTTGCGTACTCAATAAACACAATCCACGATGTGAGAACTTTAACTTAGAAGCATATCTATCTGGCCAGCATATTTGGGTTAGTAAGACTGGCTTTGGTATAGGTGTGGGAATCGATCCTAATGAAGTACAAAAATTAGGATGGGTCGATGCGGAATTGACTAAGCTCGGCAAACAACGCCAAATCCGTGTCTTTACTCGTCATTATCATGCCGCGTTACAACTGGCTAAAACCCAAAATTTAATTGCTACGTTACCCAGTCGCGCAGCTAAAATTTTCAAAGACGACCCTGAAATCATGGTGCTGCCCCCCCCGTTTGACATCCCTCCTATTGCTTTAAAAATGGCATGGAGTGCTTTGTTACATCATGATGCTGGGCATATTTGGTTACGCCGATTAATTGGAGAAGTAGCGGATCGTATGACCCAATCATAATCACATAAATGGGAATTTACCCATAAATTACATGAATGCTAGTCATAGATACTATAATCTAAACATTATCGACTTTACAACATATACTGATTCTATCTTAAGCAAAAAATAGGATTACGATGATGGCTTATCATACTCACGGTCGACTACAAATTGACGCAACGCTGGCTGATTTTATCAATACCGCAGCACTGCCTATGACGAATATTAATAGTGTTGATTTTTGGGATGGCTTTGCGACACTTTTAGCCGAGTTTATTCCTCGTAATCATGTACTACTCGAAAAACGCGACCAATTACAAGCGCAAATCGATCAGTACCATAAAGAACACCCGAATGAACCCTTTGCAGATTACAAAGCATTTTTGCAAAAAATTGGGTATTTAGTTCCTGCTCCCACAGATTTCACCATCACGACTCAAGATGTCGACCCAGAATTAGCGACAATGGCAGGCCCGCAATTAGTTGTGCCAATTAATAACGCACGCTATGCACTAAATGCCGCCAATGCTCGCTGGGGTAGTTTATATGATGCGTTATATGGTACGGATGTGTTGTCGCAAGAAAATGGTGCAGAAAAGACCTCATCTTATAACCCCATTAGGGGCAAAGCAGTTATCAGCCAAGCACGTCAGTATTTAAATGATATAGCGCCGCTGACACATGGCTCACACACCGACGCAGTTCGCTATACACTCACACCGAGCGGCCTACTCATTACTTTGCAAGATGCAACGCAGACAACATTGGCAGCTCCGGAGCAATGTGTCGGCTACCAAGGTGAACTCAACGCACCTACAGCTATTTTAATTAAACATAATGGCTTACACATCGAACTACAAATCGATGCTAACCATCCAATTGGCGGGGTTGATCCTGCCAATATCAAAGATATATTAGTTGAATCAGCACTGAGTACTATCATGGATTGTGAAGACTCTGTGGCAGCAGTCGATGCTGAAGATAAGACTCTGGTATATCAGAATTGGCTTGGATTAATGCAAGGTACCTTGTCAATCGCAATGGAAAAAAACGGTAAGAGTCTCATCCGTAGAATGAATGCTGATCGCGAATATCATGGCTTAAATAGTCAGCCAATCGTATTAAAAGGTCGCAGTTTGATGTTTGTCAGAAATGTCGGTCATTTAATGACAAACGATGCGATTTTATTTGATGGACAACCCATTTATGAAGGGATTATGGATGGCGTGATCACTTCACTCATTGCTCTACACGACCTTAATCGGAACAGCGAATTTGTCAATTCACGAACCGGCAGTATTTATATCGTAAAACCTAAAATGCATGGGCCTGAGGAAGTTAAATTTAGTGATGATTTGTTTAACGCGATTGAAGATCTGTTATCTCTCAAACGCTACACCATCAAAATCGGGATCATGGATGAGGAGCGCCGTACTTCAGTCAATTTAAAAGCCTGCATTGAACAAGCTAAAGCTCGTGTTGTATTTATCAACACAGGTTTTCTTGACCGAACCGGTGATGAAATTCATACGTCGATGCAAAAAGGAGTATTTGCACCAAAAGCAGAACTCAAACAACGCCCTTGGATCCATGCTTACGAGCAAGCCAATGTTATTACTGGATTACATGCAGGTATGTCAGGAAAAGCACAAATAGGCAAAGGCATGTGGCCAATCCCTGATCAGATGGCTAATATGATGAGTGCAAAAATAGGTCATCCACAATCTGGTGCGAATACAGCTTGGGTCCCATCTCCTACTGCTGCAACATTGCATGCCCTGCACTATCATCAAGTTGATGTATATGCAGTCCAAAAAACATTAAATAACAGTGATTTTGATGGCATTGATACCATCTTGGATATTCCATTACTTGAAGCAGATCGTACGTTGAGTTCGACAGAGATCCAAGCCGAGCTAGACAACAATATTCAAGGTATTTTAGGCTACGTCGTCCGCTGGGTACACCAAGGTATTGGTTGTTCTAAAGTACCCGACATTCATAATGTCGGCTTAATGGAAGACCGAGCAACATTGCGGATCTCAGCACAGCACATCGCTAATTGGTTAACCCATGGAGTAGTGACCATCGCGCAAATTGATGAAACCTTGGCACGGATGGCACAATTAGTTGATGAGCAAAACACAGATGATGCTGAGTACATTCCAATGTGTCCAAATTATAACGCCGCCATCGGTTTTCAAGCGGCGCGCGATTTAATCGTGCTCGGCACCACTCAACCGAGTGGGTATACAGAGCCCTTGTTACATGAACGTCGGCGCGAAATGAAAGCAACCTTAGCGTAAATTAATATAAGTTAATGTCAGTCATTCAGGTATCACTATGCACTCCCCTCACACTCATCAGTGAAAGGGGATTGCATCATTATAACTTGTCACTTTTACTTATCTGCGCATCCGTTTAAAGCGTTCGTTGTAGGTATTATCGAGGGTGATCTCAATTTTTGTTGGGATCTTATAGCTCGCTAGTTTATCTTTGCAAAATGTAAACGTTTTGGCTTTAAAGTCACGCTTAGACTCCTCTGCCACCAATTTAAACTTAGCACACACAATGCTTCCCGTGATGGGATGTGGTTCTTGAAACACCACCACATCCTCAACATTATCAATCTCCAGTAAAATACTTTCTACTTCGGCTGGATATACTTTTAAGCCACCGACATTAATGATTTCACTTTTTCTGCCAAGGATCCGGATCCACTCTCCATCTTGCTCAACAATATCTCCTGTATCAAGAAAACCTTCAGCATCAAAAGGCGTAGGTGCATTCAAATACCCCAACATGGCAGAATCCGATTTCACCCATAACGTATCGTTGACGATTTTAGTGATAAATTCACGCCCACCGACTTGCATCCATAATGATCCTGATGACCGTGATTTGGAACGTAAAATCCCAACTTCGGATAAGCCATACGTTTGTTGCAACGTACTATTCGGAAACAGACTATTGAGTCTCATCAAGGTACTTGTTTGCATCGGTTCGGTGCCATAAGTAATTAATTTCAGCGAAGCTAAATCATAATGTTCATAGGCTTTGGATAAAAGCAACAAATTAAGAAACGTCGGTGATGTCGGGAGCACTTCTCCTTTATAGGTTTCGATTGCACGACACACGCTATCTGGAGTCCGGTCATCGGCAACAATGACCGTGCCTTGATTCGCCAAAGAATACAATAACGAATTCACGCCCCCAATATGATCAAGTTGCAGGAATATCAACATCCGTAACGCTTTTCTCTGGGTCGTAAATTTACTCATCAGCTTATTCAGATCTTGCACGATAGCCTTACTTTTACCAGTAGAGCCCGATGAAAATAAGACTAAGCCCGGTGTCTGTTGCGCCCGTAATTGCCCATAAATATCCCCTCCAGCTTGTCTACCCGTGCATGTCAAATGCGGTTCGTGGTGGTTGAGAGAAATGTCAAATTCAGTTTGTGCAATCTCTCTAAATTCAACAAAATGATGCTTGGAGTCATTGGATAAAGGCACCATAATATTATCATTGCTGGCCAGTGCCAAAAATAGAGCTAACGACTCAGGTGAATAATCGCCATCAAATGAAACAACAGCACCAGAAGGAATATTATGCTTATGCAGCCACTGCGTAAACTCATAGGTTAATAGTAGTAATTCGCCACACGTTAATGCGAATTTTGATGACAGTAACGCTTCATTTGTTGGGTTTTCTTGCATTTTTTGCATAAAAAATTCAATCATCTCGCTATTCCTCCTAAATAGATAATTTGTCCAGTTATCATGCGGCTTTCAGGGCGTAGAAAAAACTCCACCAAATTGATGACATCAGCAGGTGTTGCCATTTTCTTAATTGACTGCGATTGCACTAACTTGTCAATTTTGTGTCCAGGGACGCCTGAGATTAAACTTGTCGCGATCGGTGATGGCCCAATCGCATTACAACGGATCCCTAAATTACCGTATTCTTTAGCAATGATTTGCGTTAATGTTTCGACTGCACTTTTGCTGGCTGCGTAAATCGATTCACCTTCTAACTTTAACGGGACTGCCACCGTGGTCATATTGATGATATTGGGCGCTGCTGAGCGTTTAAGCAACCCTAGCGCTTTTTGACAAAATAAATACGTACCTTCAACATTGATCCCAAACAGTTTTCGAAAGGTTTCTGGCGGAGTTAAGGCAAAGGCATTCATACTTGCCACCCCCGCATTATTGATTAATGCGTCAAGGTGTTTTATTTTTTTACGCAAGCTATAGAAATACTCACTGACTTGTTCTGCTGAGCTCACATCTAGTTGATAATGATGATAATTGGGATTATCTATTGTGCCAGCAGAACGAGCGCAGCCATACACCATCCAGCCTTGTTGTAAAAAATACTCAGCAATGTCTTTACCTAGCCCTTTACTTGCTCCAGTAATAAGCATGTGTTTTTCTGTCATAGGTCGTTATTCCTGTAGGAGTTCAACGATATATTGGGTCAATGTTTCTACGGAACGAAACGGGCTTTTTGTTTGCGACATAGCACGGTCATCACTTAATGAAATTTTGATATCTTCATCTAAAAATAACTCTTCAACGTCAATCAAAAAAGCCACGAGTCCCATTGAATCTAAATAGCCATTTTTGCTGTACAATTCTGTTATCGGTGCTATCGGGATCTGGTTATTGTCCTCACGAGTATGATTAGTCATTGTCAATGCACTGAAAATAATTTCTTGGATTTGTGTGGTGTTCATATGTATCTCTTTGTCTATTTGTTTTATGTATTCATGAGCATTTTTAATCTAATGGCTAGCCAACGATATTCTCTTGTTAATGAGAAATTTGCTGATAAACGAAATAGGTCAAATAAAAAATGCTTAATCGTTGTGGTTAAAGTCAATTTAGGAGGCGCACCATGTTCAATGCGTTGATAGGGTACTGCCGACTGAGGGGGATGACTTCGAAACACTTGTTCAACACCGTCATTTTGCATTAAAATTGCAAGAACTCGGGTATATATTGCTTCACTTGATGTCGAGAGTCGTTGCGTAATATACTCATAATACGCTTTTGCTTGGTGCAAATACTGCGGGTTATGATCACTACAAAAATAGTAACAATAATAATAAATATTAGCCTTGCGGATCTCTTGAGCACACCAGGTATCATTGGGAAATTCAAGCTGTTGAGGCTTATCTAAGTAGTAACTTTCATTGTTGAGCATCCACCGGCCGAAATGTATCAATCCATCTCGGGCATACCAATAATCAGAATCTATCTCTTCGAGTGATTCTTTGAGTAATAAATAACGCACGACTGCTTGTAAAAATATGGTATAGAACCACGATTGCTCAACGTTTTTTAGATCTCTTAATCCAATATCTTCATTCGGGTGAAAGGTGTGCCTGATTATTGTCGCCATCTCTAACACTAATGCTGGTTCAGCGGTAAGATCATAATTGTCAATTAAGGCAATAATAAAGTTAGCCGTTCCACGATCCAGTGGGTATTTATAGCACGGTGCTTTAAAACCAATATTAGTCAGCTGATTAGATTTGATATCAATCGTTAATAAACGAAATGTACGCTCCAATAGCGAACCACTGCCATTATAAAAATTTCGGATCCAAGCACATAACTGAGCCACACTTTGTTTGGCAGATGGATCGCCAAAAAGCCAATATTGCAATGTTAATCCGCTCGTATAACAATGCTGTCCACCAGGGCCTCCGCCACCTAAAAACCCATCATAGGCATGTTCATGATATTTGGAATTAGAACGGTGTGTGCAGGTTTGCGCTGATAAATAATGATCAGTGTGCCACATTAGCCCACCATTATATTCGGCTTTATCTTTATCTGTATCGTAAATATCGATATCTTGAATATGCTGTTGCAACGGTCTAATTAACGCTAGCCAACGTAAGTCCCCACCCTGCAAAAACTGCAAAGTCATACCCAATAAAGGGTCATATTGATTGTTATAATGTGAAATAAATTCATCTGGAACGTCTGCATTGACCGCCTCATGGTCGGCATCAATCTCACCATAATGACGCCATCCAAACACATCTTTTCTTTCTCGTTTATTGAAAAAATTATCGTCATCATTGAGCCCACGCTCGATAATACTTGCGATGCTAGAAGGAGGACTCGCCAAGCTAACCCATGGTATGACATGGCACTGACTGAGATAATCAGCATTATATGTCAACGTGCTTGTAGCTAAGACGACATTTTTAGGAGCGGGCTCCTTTGCCTTGAGGTTTGCCTTGAAGTTGCATTTGAAGCGCCCGTTAAAGCGCCACGTTTTACTTTCTCCACCTTGTAATTCAGTGTTCTGGGCAAACAATTGCCAGCGGCATCCATCTTTATGCCCAGATAATGAGGTAGGAAAGTTCTGCCAAAAATCCTCCATCTCTAACGTAAAGGATATATTTTTATTATTATGGATGTTTGCTTGAGGTATTGAACACAACGTTAATTGTGGTTGGGCGCGCATTCCTTGAAAAAACCTGTCATTTCCAACGCATAACTCAAAGCCTCGTTTGGTCACGCTAGATCGCCGGTTCTGATCCCAATGAATTGGACTTTGCCAATGTCTGCCACCACTTCCAAATTGAGTTAACTTAAATTCGCCTTGTGCATGACAATGGTTATTGTGTTGTGTAGTCGGTACATACTCATCCATAACATCGACACTGGCTTGAGTATGGTTAGCGCTAAAAACAATTGATAAATCATTAATATACAAACTATTAGGATCACCCAAATCCCACTTCCCACCTTGATGGGCAGCGACATTAGGATTGTGCGCACGAAGTATGATGCTGATTTCATCGGTATAGTCACACACAATGACGGACAGTTGAATATTGAGTTGTTGGTCAGCAAACTCAAAATGTCCATCGCTAATGTATTGTTGAGTTAACGGGTTAGAGGAGATGTCATGCCTATGCAAAACAAATTTAAGTGGCGTTGTGATTCCTTTTAATTGCAAATCCACAGTGATACTCAAATCGTGCTTTGGATGAGAAAATAATTCAGTCGGTTTACTCGTATCGTCAACTTTATTGACAAGCGATGGGACCCGCGCACAGAGTAATCGTGTTCTGTTGCATAATTCGATCGCCCCACTTTGACAGACAATCGCTTGGCATTGGATCCAGCGAATACTTTTGTCATGCCAATACGCAACAGCGGTTAGGTTGGTATCGAGTTCGATACCGTGTTGCCTCAATGATAATGTCTGAACATCCGTTAGCGTCCCTTTGGATAAAGGGAAGCCAAAACTCATTAAGTGCTCAGATCCGGTATGATGGATGACTCCAATAGTTGAAAGTAGTGGGTTTATCATAATATTCGCCCCATTACAGATCTTTCGATAGCCGTAAATGTGCCAGAACATTAGAGCTGATTTGCCACGATTTTTCTTGAATATACTTAATATTAATATAACGTTGAAGCAATTCAGACACCAATGCACAGCCGACAAAAATAATCATGATCAAGGCAAGCCTCCCCATCCATGCGTGCTCAAATTGTGCATAAACGACGCGCATTAATCCATATATCAACGGCATATGAATAATAAAAGTAATTAAACTGTTACGAGCAAAAAATTCAACCCATTGCAGTTTTGGTAGCCGTCTTAATAATTCAAATAACGCCCATGTATTAACCAAATAAACAATGGAAATCAACAATGAATATGCGGGGGTAAACCATACTGAAGAAGCTTCATCAGCCAATGTCAAACCTCGAAAAGGTAACGTTCCACTATTAAAAAACACATTCCATGGACTTGCCCAAATTGCCAATATGAGTACCCACAACACAATGATAGCTATCGCTTTAGGCTGCCATTGAGTGTCTTTTTTATCCCATAAATACCCCCCTAACAGGAATACTGTCAACCAATTAGGCAAAATCATATATGCGATAAAATCTTGATTCATCGCAAGCAATACCGCACGAGTGACACATTCAACAACAAACCCCTGCATGACTATTTTTTTAGTAATCGATTTGCCGCGTAAACAAAAAAACCAAAACAACAAAATGTGTAAATACGTACCTATATACCAGGTTGTTGGGTTTGCCGGGAAACTATTGAACAGTACATTGAGACCGAAGAAAAACGGGACATAATTACTTTCATTTATATCTCCTTTGGTGAAGATAAATATAAAACTCAGCACTAACGTAAACAACAAACCATAAAAATAGATAGGAACAAGACGATTAAACACCACTCTAAAATCCGTCTGTCGTGTGTTCGCTAAATTCCATCCCATTATAAAAATAAACAAACAAACGCCTAACTGCTTAGTATAAATAGGTTGGCTGATTAAATTAAAAAGGTTATTCGGGTCGCCAACTATATGACCTATTACTATTAGCAACATCCCTAACGCTTTCATCCAATCGATAAATCCCTGTCTTTGCATAATCCCTTTCCTAAAAAACACCTTTATTTAATATTTTTTTACCAATTATCGGTGATATATATTATGAAGTAACGGCATGGCCGTCCCCTTTGGAATCAGACGAACCTTTAGATTCTGATGGGTTAGCTGGCGCTAAATGCTTAACAAATCGAGCTGGATTACCGGCAACCATAATATTAGGTTTAATCGGCGAACTCACAACAGAGCCAGAGCCAATCATGCAAGATTCGCCTATATCAGCAGACACAATCGCCCCTTCACCAATCCATACATTTTTAGCAATGGTCACTTTTTTGAGTAAGTCAGAGGAAAATGGAGTCCACATGCCATCTTCATCCAGTTCATGAAGCGCCTCGCCACTTAAAATACTCACTCGACTGCCAATTAGACAGTACTCGCCCAGTTCTGCATTGCCAATTAACGCATAATTGCCTATGTATGCGTGTTTATGAATGATGGTGCAGCGATGAGAAATGATCGTGCCAAAGCCAATGTGACAATGAAGAGAGCACTTATCCAATGACAAAGTATAAAATGCACGACGTAAAAAGACGCCAGGTACCCCAGGAAACAGAGCGACAATATTGGTACACAAATTAAATAACACTTCGGTATTACGAGGGAGTAAATACTGCTCTAATCGAGTGAGAATAACAAAAGGTAAAACGATGAGTTGACTCAAACTGTTTAAAATAAATTTTACTGCGTGTCTCATATTGCTTGGTCCTTATTATCTGTAGCGAGTTTTAGCGATTAACCTTGTGGCAATTAGTACACCCACCAGAAATTTTACCGGCAAAATAATAACGAGGCGGTTCAATCGATGCCGCTACCCGGGCTTCATCAATCTTGCCAATAAATTCTTGCATATAGTCCTGCATAAACGGGTGATTAGTCCCAATGTCATTCGCATGTAAACTTGCAGCGATACGCCCCATATTCCGTAACGTGCTAAGCACTTGTTGCCGCTGAATTTCTCTCGCATTGTCAATATCGGTAGATGGTGCAACCAATGCTTGCTCTAGTATTACCATTTGCTTAGCTAATTGATCCATATCAGTACGTAAGTCAGCTTGCTTTGTATAAGTAAAATCAGGTGGGTAAGTGACTTTTCGCATGGACGCAGCCATCTGACTACTGCAGCCAATCATTACAATACAAACCGAAATGACAAACAACATCCAACTTATTGAATTACGTGGGTTTTTCATATTGAATACAGTCCTATGATATATTGATTTAAATCCGTGCTTGACGAAAAATTTGAGCAGACTTTATACCGCTATTGCCTGTAATAACTTTTATACCAATCAACGAAGCGGCGAACGCCTTCAGCAACATCGATGGTTGGGCGATAACCCACATCTTTGACTAACGATTCCACATCGGCAAACGTATCCTGCACATCCCCAGGTTGCATTGGTAACAATTCTTTTTGTGCTACTTTGCCAATAGCTTGCTCTAATGTTTCTATAAAACTTAATAGTTGAACAGGCGTTTGCGCGCCAATATTATAGACACGCCAAGGCGCTTTCGAAGTCGCTGGATCAGGCGCACTGCCCTGCCAATTTGGATTGGATTGTGCCGTATGATCAAGCGTATGTATGACACCCGAAACAATATCATCAATATAAGTAAAATCACGACGGTGATTACCATAATTAAACACCTGAATCGGTTCATCGGCCAGAATTGCTTTGGTAAATTTAATGGGTGCCATATCCGGTCTTCCCCAAGGTCCATAGACGGTAAAAAAACGTAATCCTGTGGTCGGTAACGCATATAAATGACTGTACGTATGTGCCATTAATTCATTGGCTTTTTTACTGGCGGCATACAATGACACAGGATGGTCGACATTATCATTAACTGAAAATGGCATCGCTTCATTCGCACCATAAACTGAACTGGAAGAGGCATATACTAAATGCTCGACTTGGTTATGGCGGCAGCCTTCTAGTACATTCATAAACCCGACTACATTAGAGCTAATATAGGCATGAGGATTTTCAATGGAATATCTAACCCCCGCTTGAGCGGCTAGATGAACCACTTTATCAAATTGCTCCTCAGCAAATAATGTTTGCATCCCTAATTGGTCTGCTACATCTAATTTGACGAAGCGAAAAGCCTGACTATTTGGATTTTCAGCAATCCAAGCAAGTCGCGCATACTTTAAAGCGACATCATAATAATCATTAATATTATCTACACCCACAACGGTATCACCTCGTTCTAATAACGATTGAACGACATGTGCACCAATAAATCCAGCGGCGCCAGTGACTAATACTTTCATGTTATGTTGCGTTCCTTTTTTTAAATAAAGACGTTCTGCATCACACCTACGGCATGACTCGATCGGTTCCTTTGTCCTGCTTTGTAAAAATATGCTTACCTAAAATACGCTCTACACAAAAACGATAGGCTTTCATACTCAAATGATAAAGTAACGTTTTGGCCGGCATTTTCAATACGTGACCACGTAACCATGCATAAGTCGTGTATACCCATTGTGATGGAGTGACAACAAACGGATGTTTTGAATACATTGCGTGACATAACCACCGAGCTTGGCGAGGGTTGGTGTGTGCACTCACAAAATGACTTTGCTGGGCGGTTAATGAAATTTGAAATATCTCACTAGTACTATAGATTGCCAATGCCAGCTCTGTTGCAAATCCCGTTTGGGTTGCTAATGTATAGGGTGTAAATACACCCCTTTTTTGTAACATTGCTTTTATCAGCATATACATCCTTATTATGCAGTGGTACCCGTAACCTATTAAATTAAACTTTGATTCGGATTCGCAACTAACGCAGCGAGTTGACTCGCAGTAGTCAAGCGTCTAGCAGCGGCTTCGTTACCTAGATAATTCGCAAGATTTGAGATCGAATTAATATTTTCAGGACCATATAAGTCTAAATATTGTGTAACTGTATCGACCACTCCGGTTAAAATCTTAATCAACGTTGTGTTATCAGGATAAGTACTAACACTGCCACCGCTAAATTTATATGCATTGATACCAAACACACTTGGTTGGTAAGCTAGCCATGATGGTACCTGCAGCAATACCTGTTGATGTTTTAACTAAAAATTTGCGACGTGCAGTATCGGTTGATACTGTCGATTGCCCTGAAGGTTGCTTATGTTCGCTCATTTAACTACTCCATGTGTGTTCAATGCACCCGGAATACCCCTGACGTGCACTGTGCTTCTAAAATTTAACTGATAAAATGATTATTACTTAATATCAGCAATATTCTTGCCATATCATAAACCACTGAATTCAAATGGGTTTATTTTTCAAACTATGCTTACATGTAAAATAAACCGACAATGAATTTATCATTGCCAAGCAATTTGATGTTTTTCTGCTAAACGCTTTAAATGCCTAATCGGAATCGCATACGTGATTCCACTTGGATTGGTCAATGCTGATTCCTTTCCTTCCTTCACAAAAACCTTATTGATAATTCCAATTACAATACCAGATTCCTGTAAATATAATGGACTACCACTATTACCTGGGTATGCCGTCGCATCTAATTGGTAAACTAAAAATGCTTGACTTAAACGCTCAATAATTGTCTGTGTCAGCTGGTCAGAATTTCGAGCTGGAGTGGAATCAGGAGTTAATCCAGCAATAATCCCAGCATGCGTCGCAGGATATAATCCCAACACAGCCCCTATGGGAAACCCAGTAAACGCAATCTCCAACCCAGGCTCATAATATTCATCAATGGCGAGCTTTAAAGATGGTAGCGATTTAGTAATGTGTAAAATCGCAATATCATGCACCAGATCCGTTGCTATAATTTCCGCACGTAAAACATCTGGTCGCCTACCGGAACCATTTAACACCGCGTAATACTGCACAATGGTAGGATCTAGCACATCTGAGACCACATGATAATTAGTTGCAACGTACTGACCATTACCGAACACAAATCCTGTGCCACGTAATTGTGCCGAACGGGCATTAATTGGAGTCATCAAGCCAATGCCGACCACACTTGGGCTGACCGCTTTGATCGTTTTGGTTAAATCTGTAAAGGCCAAAGCCGAAACAGAAGTAAAGGCAGCAATAACACACACACTGAACCAAATACTCAAGACTGAACTTTTAGAAAAACTAACTAGACGCATAACAATCCTTTGTTAACTGAAAAATCGTGGCAATATAATTTATCGACACATCGAGCCATAAATGTACTATTTTAAGTGTAGTCTGCTTTTACTAATCATCCAGTCACTTTTTAACAAGGTTGTGCTATGCGTGAATTGATCCAAACTTTATGTTCCCCGATTACACAAGTGATTATCTTGATTTGTATGGCAGGCTTTTACGCCCGCTTCACTCGTAAAAAAGGCTTGGCTAAGTCACTATTATTTATGGCTATTATATGGTTATCACTGTGTTCTCAGTATTTTTTTTCTAGTTTATTATTACAACCTATCGAGTACCGATACCCTGCTCAAGCGTTGCAAGCAAGGACGTTGTCTACCGCGACCCAAATTTATATTTTAGCGGGGTATTATCAAACTAGCACCACACTGCCCGAGCATACTCGCTGGCCAGATGCCACATATCAACGAATTAGCAATGGCTTGTTCTTAAGTCAGTACTGGGATCTTCCCTTAATCATTAGCGGAGGAAATTTTTTGCGCGACACCGAGCAAAACTATACCGAAGCGGTAGCAAATTTTTATCTCAGGCGCGGGGTGGCTGAAAATAATTTAATATTAGTTAAGACCGGTACCAATACCTATGAAGAATTGACGGCCGTTGCACCATTATTAGCAGGTGAAACGACGATTATTATTAGTTCAGCCACACATATTCCAAGGATTGCGATGATACTCAACAAGATTGCACCCAATGCCCAGGTCCGATTCTTTCCAGTTGATTATCTATCCAGCTCAACATGGACATTCAGTCTAAACAACCCATCAGCCATAAGCGTTGTACACGTTGAACGAGCAATTTATGAATACATCGCATTACTCTATTTATATTTGCAGCAGAAATTCACACTAAAATGAGATTTTAAAGAGGAAGCTTTACGACATTAACTAGCGGATTTGATGATCATTGCTACACTTTCCATATGTTTAGTTTTTAGCGTATAGAATTGTGCAAACACTTGTACTACATCCAGAGCATCAGTTATCGATACTCTCTGCGATCAAAAAAGGGTATAGAAATTTTTTAACATTACGCGAAGCAAATCGAATTTCGACGCATTTTGCTGAATATTTTTCACCTATTATCGCCACTGAATTATCACTACAACTTGAGGCGTTTAATATCCGCCATCGCGTATATTGCGAAGAATTACATTTGGAGCCCATTCAGGAAAATGCGCTTGAGCAAGATGAGTTTGATGCATATTCTATTCATTGTTTGCTCAAACATTTGTCGACAGACGCTTTTGCTGGGACGGTTAGGATTGTGCGTCCTACAAAGGTGGCTGAACTATTACCCATTGAAAAATTTTGTAGTGACAGTATTACCCATGAAACACTGCATCCAAAACTATTCCCACGAGAGCAAATATGTGAACTCTCACGCCTTGCGGTACCCGCTGAGTACCGCCGTCGTCAAATTGATCAATTTAGTGGAGCGGCAACCGGTGTCATCAACCAAGAAGTTTATTCGGAAAAAGAATTACGTTGTTTTCCGTTCATTGCGGTGGGGTTATATTTAGCTGCGGCTTCAACTGTGTTAAACCATAACATTTCTCATACCTATGTAATGATGGAGCCACGATTAGCTAGGAGTATGAGTTTTATTGGGATCAAATTTGAAAAGATTGGTCCGACAATTGATTATCATGGCAAACGTGCCCCTTATTACATTAATCCCCATTTGTTCTTCACTCATTTATCACTGGGGTTTAAATCTATGTTTAACAATATTATCAAGCAGTTAGAGAAAAAATAATGTTCAATTATGACAATGCCTTTTCACGTAATATTGGCTGGGTCACACCTGCAGAGCAAGCCATTATTAGTACTAAAAAAATCGCGATTGCAGGAATGGGAGGTGTGGGCGGAGAACATTTAACCACCTTAGCACGATTAGGCTTTCAGCATTTTCACATTGCTGATTTTGATGAATTTGAAGAACATAATTTTAACCGTCAGACCGGCGCATTTACCGATACAATTAACCAGCCTAAAGCCGCAGTCATGGCTGATATAACAAGTAAAATTAATCCTCAAGCACACATTCACAATTTTGCCCAAGGCGTGACGGCCGAGAATGTTGACGATTTTTTATTAGGGGTGGATGTGTATGTCGATAGTCTCGATTTTTTTGCGATGGAAGCTCGAGAAATGATATTCCGTGCCTGTACGCAGAAATCGATTCCGATTGTTACTGCAGCCCCACTCGGAATGGGTTGTGCTTTATTAACCTTTTTACCCGGTAAAATGGATTTTGATGATTATTTTGGGTTTTCGAGTAGTCATCACAAATCCGATAAGTTACTTAAGTTTATGGTGGGCTTAGCACCCTCACTGCTGCAAACCAAATATCTAGTGATGCCCGAAAAAGCCGATTTCCATTCTGAAACAGGTCCTTCATTAGCGGTCGCAATCAAGTTATGTGCAGGTATCGCACAAAGTACGGTACTTAAAATAGTGCTTGAGCGGGGCGAGATCGTTTGTGCCCCCAAAGGCTTTCACGTTGATGCGTATTTGAATAAAGCCGTCACGACATATTGCCCGTTTGGTTATAAAGGCTGGTTACAACGTCTTAAGTTGATTATCGCTAAAAAAGTAGTACTTAAATAACTGTCTGATTTTTTTACACACAACTCATACAAACGACAACCAAATCTAAAATACATTATAATAAACAACAATTTAAAAAAATGGCACGGCATCTGCAATGTTTAGTTTGAACTTCACAACACATGGATACGAGTAATGAAAACAAATAAACTAGCATTATCAATTTTCGCAGCGACTGCGATGGCAGCATCCGCTTCAGCATTAGCAACAGACATGTACATTGACCTAGGCTCTAATGTGTATGACGACACGGTCATTCTTCCAAATACAACGCAGATCACTGGCGCCGCATTTGATGCAGATAGTACCACTTCAATTTTTACCGAGTTTGGTTTCAGTCAGTTACTAGCAACGTCTGTATATGACGCAACGCTGGGTCCGATTGGTTTAGGTACTACTTTTTATGATACGAATAAAACGAGTGATCTCGTTGCATTAGGCATTAATCCAACGATTTCAGGTACAGCGATAGACACCGTCACACCAGTCACCATAACACAACCTTTACCAGGTCAAGTCGATGTGGATAACTTAAGCCCACTAACAGACAGTGATGATGTTGAAGGTTTTGATAATACTTGGCTATTAACGTCTGAATATTTCTTAAACGGTGTTATCACAGCTTCAGGTCCTATGTATACGTCAGGATCTTTTACAATCACTTTTGAGAGCTTAATCTCTGCGTCAACTTTTGTAGCATTAGAAGCATCATTAACCAGTTCTAATATCACTGGTCCAAATTTAGATTTATTCTTTGATATTACCGCAGCAGCTGATAACTTCTTGTATGTGAATGCACCTGGCAGTGGTTTTGTTGATGTATTTGATATGTTAGCGAGTGGTGGCACACCAACAATCAGACTTGATACTAATGTCAACCCTCCGCTCCCACAAGATTTTCAGTTATTAGCGTTAACAGATGCTAATGGTGATGTGGTTGTTCGTCAAACAACGTTAGATGGTACATTTGTTGTTAATGTTCCTGAGCCTTCATCAATTGCAATCTTCGGTGCAGGTTTGTTAGCACTAGCGGGTTTAAGACGCAAAGCAAAATAATTTACCGATTAATTGAAAAAGTCCGCGCAAGCGGGCTTTTTTTTGACTACAATTTGTGCAATATTATGTTTTATATCTAAAGGAGTAGATAATTCATGAAAAGAACAGCCATCGCTGTGTGCACAATTGCATTGTTATCAGGATGTACACAACAACTTACGACCGATCAAATTATTCAACAGGTATCTCAACCTGGCGCTCAAGACGTGCGAACGGCCATTTTGTTAATCAAAAATGGGTTAGCCGAAGATCCAACATCAACAAAATTACGCTTTTTACTAGCACTTCGCTATATGGAATTAGGCGATTACCGCAGTGCAGATAAAGAATGGAACAAATTATTTGCCGATAATTATCAATTAAACATCGTGATCCCTGGTTTAATGCAGGCCAAGTATTTAATGGCTGAATACTATGGATTAATTTCGTTTGTGAATGACTTGGCTTCAGAGCATGTGCAACAAATTACCGAAGGTCAACTGGCTACTGCTTATATCTATCAAGCATTATCCTACTACAAACAAAATGATACCCAAGGTGCAATGTCGAGTGTTCAGTTAGCCAATGACATTACCACCGAAACCGTATTTAGCAATCTGGGAGCAGCGGTCAATGCTGCAACCCAAGCGGCAAATGAAGATGCCTTAGCATTGATTAATGAAGTACTCACTATTCAACCTAAGTTTACTGAAGCACAGCTACTCAAAGGTCAATTATTAACGTTATTACTGCGTTTCTCCGAAGCACAAGATGTGTTTGCGAAAATACATAGCACCTTACCCAACAACAATCGGTTTAAATTATTTTATGCCGCAGCTATGATTAAAAATGAAAATTACAATTTAGCTAAACCGTTGTTAGATGAATTGGTCGTTGACTTACCGCTAAATGGTTATGTACAACAACTCATCGCCGTCATTGCATATCATAATCAAGACTATGTCACCGCTAAACTGCACGCCGAAAAAGCCATTGATGGTCAACTCTATTCAGTTTCCAGTTATTCATTAGCGGCATTAAGTTCAATTAAAACTGGCGATTTTGAGCAAGCGAAACGTTATCTTGACGCGATTAACATTACCTTCCCTGATGATCATCCCATTACCAATGCGCGTCTATTAACCAATGCGAAACTAGGTTACAGCGATGATTCAGTTGCAGCATTATTATCCAAGGACTTTAATAAAATTGATCCGCAATTAATCACCTCCACGGCATACAAACTATCTGCAGATGGTCGCTCGAAAGAGGCATCCAAACTTCTCCAGCGCTTAGACTCTGCTGGCGTTGAGTTATCCGAAGATATGAAAGCTAAATCAGCATTATTAAATATCGCATTAAATACCAATAATGCGATAGCACAACTTGAAAACGCTGTCGAAAATGGTGAAAACGTAGCCGATAACCGACGTTTATTGTTACTCGGCTATTACAAAAATAAACAATACGCTGAAGCACTCACATTAGCTAAAGCAGTCATTGCTGATGGACAAGCTGTTATTGGGCTGACTTTTACAGCACTCATTAAACTTTCGACAAATGAATTTTCCGAAGGGAAAGATGCTTTTGCACAAGTGCTCGAAATTGATCCTCAGAATATCACTGCATTACAGTTTTTTAGTGATTTTCATATTACTGCCACCAACTATGATGAAGCAATCGATTATATTCAAAAAGTACTAACCATAGACCCGTATAACTTAAGCAGCTTAAATCATCTGTACAATGCCAGTTTAGGGCTAAATACAACACGTTCATACTTAGGTCAGATTGAGAGTGCATTTAAGGTCTTTCCATCACGTATCGAATACCGTTTATTACTGGCGAGTGCGCGTTATGCAGTTCAAGATTTCGATGGGGTGATTACGTTATTGGGCAGTTATGTCACCAATCCCACCACTCCACCTTTGTTTTGGTCGTTACTTGCGAGTGCTAAAATAGCCAAAAATGACTTTATGGGCGCGCAACGAGAATACGAAAAATGGCGTAATACCCATCCAAAATCCGTTGAACCGTATATTGCAGAGCTGGGTATTTTAGAGCTTAATCGGGATTGGATAAGTAGCGAACGCTTAGTCAATCGAGCGATCAGTCAGCATCCACAAATTCCAATGTTCAAGATCATCAAAGCGAATATACTGATCGAACTAAAAAAATACAATGAAGCCAAGAATGCGATATTGATCCTCAATGAGGAGCAAGAAAAACATCCAAAAGCACAAACAGCGTTAGCCCATATTGCTTTTTATACACAAGATTATGAAGAGGCTGTCGACCGTTATAAAGTCTTGTATGAGACTGCCCCTTCCGATCCAATCGTACATAAATATAGCCAAAGTTTATATCATTTAGGACGCATCGATGATGCCATTTCGCTGTTAACAAAGCACACCAACACTCACAAAAATGATTTAACAGCCGCAGGCATGCTAGGATCCTTTTTAATCAAACATGACACGCCTAAAGCAGTACATGTGCTCTTGAATTTAAATTCTAGGGTACCTAAAAATGTATTTATTTTAAATAATCTGGCATACAGCTACTACCTACTTGAACAAAATGCAGATGCTGAAAACTATGCTAAGCAAGCGCTAGATGTCGATCCGAGTAATGAAAAGGTGCTCGATACTTTGGGAATGATTAAATATAAACAAGACGATGTAACCAGTGCCCTTGCATTTTTAGAAATTGCTTATAGCACAGCCCCGTTTGATGTACCGATTGTGTTAAATTATGCCGAAGTATTAATTGCAGCCGGCAATCAAAAAGAAGCGAAGAAAATACTCGATAGTATTTCTTCCAATGAGCCTGAACTCATTTCTCGGTTAACCCAATTGCAAAATAAGATCAGCGGTTAAGTAATATAATGACCGAAATATTGGTACAAAGGCAAGTGTTAAGCCTGCCTGAAATTGCCCAAATTTGGCAAGATATAGAACATGAGAGCACTTCGTTCTTTTTGTCATGGTCGTGGATTGGCACTTGGTTGTTGACGTTATCTCAGCCACTCCACGTATTTGTATTTTATCGGACAGGTAACCTGCAAAACCCGATTGGGATCTGTATTGCAGGTGAAATCTCCAAGTCTGGTTTTGGCATCGGCTATAAACAGCTTTATCTCAATCAAAGCGGTAAGCAACCTCTAGATCAAGCATGGATTGAATACAACGATATTTTAGCCAATGAGCAAGATATTCAAGCTTGTCGCAATGCATGGATCAACCATTGTTTTATCCATGACAAGATTGATTGCGTCATTATCAATACCAGTAAAATTGAAGCGCGTGATTGGTCAGATAATGGATTGTTTAATACCGAACAAGAAATTGTTCAAGGGTTTGCTAAACACCTCACTCCTGAATTTGCTGATTTACATTCACTATTAGGGAGTTTTTCAAAAAATCGACGCGCTCAAATTAAACGGGCTCTACGTTATATTGAAAGTGAATATGGAAACATCGTTATCACTCAACACACTGGTATAGATGCACTAGAACATCTACAC
>DBBN01000103.1:0-29325 GCA_002292215.1 Glaciecola sp. UBA983
AGAATAATTAAGTTATTGAATTGTTAACAGCTTGTTGCTACATTGATTCATCAATCGAATACTCATCATTCAGTATCATAATAAATAAAGAGAAGGTTCTTGTGAATCACAAAGTTAGGCTTGCCGCCATACTGGTGCTCGTGTGGATGTTATTGTCCGGAATGCTTGAGCCACTCATGCTCACTTTTGGGTTGTTTTCTGTGGTTTTTTCGTTATGGATCACAGGGCGCATGCTTAAAATTGATCAAGAAAGATACACTTTTTTTGTCACCCGCAATTTTATACGTTTTTTATATCAACTGGCGATCAAGGTCGTACAATCCAATATTGATGTGAGCTTGCGTATTTTGGGTTTTCGCCCCGTAGAGTCGACCTTTATTACCATTCCTATGCCTTATAAAGACGATGTCGCCAAAGTATTATATGCCAATGCAATTACCCTCACACCTGGATCATCCAGCATTGCCTTATCCGATGACACATTATTGGTTCATACCATTAGCAATCAAGGCGCCGAAGATTTAGCAAACAACGACATGCTTAATATCATGCCCAAACAATATGCCATTACTGAAATTGAGGTTGATCCAGTATGACCATTTATTTTCTTGTCGCCGGTTTAGCCATATTAATTGCGATGGCGTTAGGCGTGTGCCGAGCGTTGCTTGGTCCAAGTGTCTTTGACCGTATTTTAGCCGTGAATATGTTTGGTACTAAAGCCGTATTACTCATTGCGCTTTACGCATTTTTCAGCGGAAGGCATGATTTACTCGATATATCGTTACTCTATTCATTACTCAATTTTGTCGGCGTTATTGCAGCACTGCGCCTAGTCGAGCGCGGTAAATTCTTTGCTAATGATGCACGAGTTGACGCCGCTGATCCGGAGGCTTCAGATGATAATTGAGACCATTAGTTTTATCTTAATCGGGATTGGCTGTGCCCTAGGGGTAATCGGTGCGATTGGTATTATTACTCTGCCAGACACTTATGCTCGCTTACATGCAGTAGGGGTAACCGATACTCTGTGTACATTTTTAATCTTATTCGGACTAGGCTTACAAGCTGACTCTTATACCGCAGTCGCCAAACTCATTTTGATTTTTATGTTTCTCGCGTTTACTAGCCCAGCTTCGTCTTATGCCTTAGCTAATAGTGCATGGCGTTGGGGTCTTCGCCATAACCAAAAAATCCATATCCAAACCATTGAACGTGACACACCCTCTCAATCAACTAATTCAACACAAGGAGCTGACCAATGAGTTTGATGTTAAACCTTGTTCTATTAGTGTTTTTATTAGTCATGGCAATTGCAGTACTTAAAACCAAACATCTATTTGCCATGGCGATGTTATTTGGCTTATACAGTTTATTGGTTGCAGGGTTGTTTGTGGTGTTAGATGCACCGGATGTCGCCTTTACAGAAGCCGCAGTCGGTACTGGTATTTCAACTGTATTGATGCTCGTGACATTAGCGTCAATTAAAGATGGGCATGAAGCGGTCAGTTCGACAAAGCGTAAAATCGGTCCACTTATTATTTGTTTAGTGATGGGTGGATTATTAATTTTTGGCACACATGATATCGCTAAAT
This sequence comes from Glaciecola sp. UBA983, assembly GCA_002292215.1. Taxonomy (GTDB): domain Bacteria; phylum Pseudomonadota; class Gammaproteobacteria; order Enterobacterales; family Alteromonadaceae; genus Opacimonas. The sequence goes on from DBBN01000103.1 coordinate 1,593, forward strand.
TAGGTGAGATCCACAGTCCCCCTAATGATCAAGTCGCTGCCTATTACATTACCCAAGGACAAGCTGAAACGGGTGTTCCTAACTTAGTGACTGCGGTATTAGCCAGCTATCGCGGCTTTGATACCTTAGGTGAAGTTACAGTGGTATTAACTGCAGGGATTGGCGTGCTGTTATTACTCGGACAACGACGTAAGATCCACGTCAAAAAACGAGGGCAAACACATGATGACCAATGATTTAATTCTGCGGGTTGTCACCAAGTGGCTATCCCCTATCATTATTCTGTTCGCTTTATATGTGCAATTTCACGGTGACTATAGTCCCGGTGGCGGCTTTCAAGCCGGCGTTATATTTTCTACTGCCATATTACTGTATGCCTTGACCTATGGGTTAGATGCGGCATTAAAAGTCATCCCAGAAACGGCGCTTAGAGTCGCAGCGAGCTTTGGTGTGTTGTTATATGGTGGCGTAGGAGTTGTCTCAATGTTGTTAGGGGGAAATTTTTTGAATTACAGCGTGTTAGCTGACACTCCATTAGCAGGGCAACATATAGGGATTATCGTCATTGAACTAGGGGTCGGGATCACTGTTGCTGCCGTGATGATTTTACTCTTTTTTACCTTTTCTCGGAGAGTCGATCCAGAATGATTGAGTATATTTTAGGACATATTAATTACTGGTTCATCATTGCAGTCATGATGGTGGGATTGTATACCTTGATTAGCCGTGCGAATTTAATCAAAAAACTGGCTGGCTTAGCAATATTTCAAACTGCGGTAATTTTGTTTTATGTCAGTTTAGGCAAAGTCACTGGCGGTACTGTACCGATTGTCGACGAAGCCTACACCTTATATTCCAACCCATTACCTCAAGTACTGATGCTGACTGCCATCGTGGTAGGAGTAGCCACCACTGCATTAGGATTTGCGTTAGTCATTCGCATCAAAGAAGCCTACAACACCATAGAAGAAGACGCGATATTTACTTTGGATCAAAAAGATCATGAATGAGCAGTTAACGATTTTGTTGGTGGTGGTGCCGTTAATGATCGCCCCTATTACCGCGTTATTTAAATCCCACACGATCAGCTGGATATTGACTGCTATTGTGTCGTTTACCTCCCTGATCTTATCTTTTATTATCTTGTTTGATGTCATTGATGGCTCGCATGTAATCTATGAATTAGGTGGCTGGCGCCCTCCTTGGGGAATTGAATACAAAATAGATTCACTCAATGCCTTTATTGCGCTGATCGTCAGTGCGATTGCCTGTTTATCAACTATATTTGCATGGCAAAGTGTGCCCAAAGAAATTAATGAAAACAATTACGGCCTATTTTATGCTGCTTTGCAACTATGTTTATTAGGCTTATTAGGTATTGCCTTGACCGGTGATATTTTTAACTTATTTGTCTTTTTAGAGATCTCATCATTATCAAGCTATGCCCTGATTAGTATGGGCCGCTCACGTAAAGCCTTAACTGCAGCGTTCTCTTATTTGATTTTGGGTACCATAGGCGCCACATTTTTTTTGATTGGTGTTGGCTTTTTATATGCCGCGTCAGGCAGTTTAAATATCGCCGATATTGCAACACGATTTTCGACCTTTGCGGACATGCAATTGGTAATGACTGGTTTTATCTTTATCTTGTTAGGTCTAGGGCTAAAAGCAGCGATTTTTCCAATGCATAGCTGGTTGCCCAATGCCTATGGACATGCGCCATCAGTTGTTAGCATCTTTTTATCCGCAACCGCCACCAAAGTATCGATTTATGTGTTGATCCGTGTGCTCTTTGACCTCTATCCCGTGGCATATTGGCAAGCGTTGTTACTGCCTCAAATCTTACTAGTATTAGGTTGTGTCGGTGTGATTTATGGGTCGTTTCGGGCTTGGCAACAAGTGGAGCTCAAACGCTTATTGGCGTTTTCCAGTGTTGCGCAAATCGGCTACATCATAATCGGAATTTCATTACTCAATAATGATGGGATCACCGCCTCCGTGATGCATTTATTTAACCATGCCCTAATCAAAGCGACATTATTTATGGGGGCGGGAATTATTTTATATCGTACCAACACTACCAAGCTGTCTGAACTTAGAGGGTTTGGCGGCAGTATGCCGTGGACGTTTGCCGCAATTGTCTTAGCAGGTTTAAGTTTGATTGGCGTACCGGGTACCGTTGGTTTTGTAACTAAATGGTACTTGTTAAGCGGCGCGATTGCTCAAGGTAAATGGATTGTCGTGGTGGCGATATTAGCTGGTTCAGTTTTAGCTATCGCTTATGTGTGGAAAATTGTCGAAGCGATGTATTTTAATTCTAAACGCAAAATGGTCATTCAAAACGTAAAAAGTGGCGATATCAATCTAGCAAAAGCCCCAATTAGCTTATCATTGGCGTTGTGGATTGGTGCTGCTGGTTGTTTGTATTTTGGTTTATATACGGAGCTGCCTTATCAATCGGCACAGTCTATTGCGACCGCATTGCTAAGTAGCGAGGTGGCACAATGATCCCGTTAACATATTGGTTAATGGCGGCAATGTTGACGCCACTACTCGGCGCGCTGGTTATTTCCAGATTAGATAAATTACCCGACTATCGAGAAGCAGTCACTCTTGTCACCGCCAGCATTTTGTTTAGCATTAATGTGTATTTGTTTAATCACCTTGATGCAGCTAGCTCGGCTCAGTTTACTATTGCAGAACCTATTGAAGGATTGGCGATATCTTTTGTTCTCAATCAATTTGGATTGATGTTTGCGTTGATTGCCAGTGGTTTATGGATCGCCACATCCATCTATGCCATTGGCTATATGCGTGCGCATCATGAAAAAAATCAAACCCGCTTTTTTACGCTTTTCGCCGTCGCAATTGCCGGTGTCATGGCTGTCGCGTTTTCTGAAAACTTATTTACGTTGTTTATTTTTTATGAGTTCTTAACCGTTTCAACCTATCCATTAGTGACTCATGCTGGCACACGAGAAGCCAAACGTGGTGGTCGCAAATATATCCTGATATTGATGGGCACCTCCATATTGTTCTTTTTGCCCGCCATGATTTGGGTGTATTACCTAGCTGATACCCTCACTTTTACTTCTGGTGGTATTTTAGCTGGGCATGCTGATCCTAAATGGGTATTACCGCTGCTGTTAATGTTTATTTTAGGGATCAGTAAAGCCGGTGTCATGCCGTTTCACAAATGGCTACCAGCAGCAATGGTTGCTCCTACCCCAGTTAGTGCATTATTGCATGCAGTCGCGGTCGTCAAAGCAGGTGTGTTCTCATTGGTGAAAGTCGTGGTGTTTATCTTTGGTACGGATTTTATCACCGAGTCAGGGGCCAATAAGATTTTACTGTGGTTCCCAATTATCACCATCGTCCTAGCGTCGCTCATAGCCTTGAGTAAAGATAACCTAAAAGAACGTCTTGCCTATTCTACTATCAGTCAACTCAGCTATATCGTATTGGGCGCGTTACTCGCCACTCAACAAGCGGTGATAGGTGCAGGGATGCATATCGCCATGCATGCCTTTGGCAAAATTGCGCTGTTTTTTGCTGCGGGCGCTATATTAGTCACGATGCATAAAAAACTCGTCAGTGATCTCAATGGCATGGGCCGGGCAATGCCGTTAACGTTTACCGTATTTACCATCGGCACGTTAAGTATCATAGGGATCCCATTATTTGGTGGTATGTGGAGCAAGTGGTATTTGCTATCTGGCGCATTAGGCTTTGAACAAAATGCTGTACTCTATTGGACGGTATTGGGGGCATTAACCTTAAGCACCTTATTAAATGTGTATTACTTGTTGAGCATTCCTGTCAGAGCTTTCTTTTTCACAAACCCGAGTTACACCGTAATTAAAGAAGCACCCAAAGCTTGCTTGATTGGCATGGCGATCCCGACATTCGTCACGCTGTACTTATTTTTTGACCCGTCTATTTTTTATGGCTTGTCGTTATCGTTGACGGGATCATAGGTGCCTTATGAATAATAATAATCACTCTGATGCCGTTGATTCTTGTGACGCTGCTGACATTTCTAACACTAAACGCGAAGTCACGTTTTTTGATCAACCGCGCAACGTCGCTTTGATTTTAAAGACGTTTTATGCATTGTGCATTATTTTGGTCTTGCTGGATTTCTTTGTGCATCGACATATTTATGTGTATTTTGAAACAATCCCCGCTTTTTATGCTATTTATGGCTTTGTCGCTTGTGTGGTGTTAGTCGTGTTAGCCAAAATCATGCGCAAAGGGTTAATGCGTGATGAGCATTATTATGATGCGCGAGTTGATGAGCAAGATACGCCAACGCTTAACGACAGCCCTCAAGCTACTGCAACCAAAGAGGCGCAATCATGAGTTATGCTATCCCTGCCTTTTTACCGTTTTTCTTAGCAGCTATTTTTGCTTGGGTCGCCCCAATTAAGTGGCGTTATGCACTCGTACTTGTGCCATTGATTAATGGTTTATGGTTATTCTTTTCGCCATCACCGAGCCCTATTATGCTCGATGTGCACGTGTTTCAGTTACAACTTGTCGCCGTAGACCAACTCAGTTTATTGTTCGCCTATTTGTTTCATATTGCATGCTTTATCTGTTTGATTTATGGCTTACACAGCAAAGATAAAGTGCAACTTGTGGCGGGCTTAGCTTACGCAGGCAGTGCTGTCGGCGCAGTATTTGCCGGTGATTTTATTACACTGTTTATTTTCTGGGAATTACTGGCATTAACGTCGGCATTTTTAGTCTTCGCTCGACGCACTGAAGCAGCTCGTAATGCAGGTATTCGCTACTTAATGATGCATATTTTATCAGGCGTCGCATTATTGATCGCGGCCATTATGCATTATCGTGCCACCGGTAGCTTAGACATTACTTATATTGGCTTAGACTCAGCAGCTTCATATTTGTTCTTATTTGCATTTGGGATCAAAGCGGCATTCCCATTTTTACATGGTTGGTTAGCCGATGCATACCCCGAAGCCACACCCGTCGGTACCGTTTTTTTATCAGCATTCACCACCAAAGTGGCTATATATATGCTTGCTAGGACATTTCCTGGAGAAGAAGTATTAGTGTATATAGGTGCAGCCATGACCTGTTTCCCGATTTTTTATGCCGTTATCGAAAATGACTTACGCAAAGTACTCGCGTATAGCTTAATCAACCAATTGGGTTTCATGGTTTGTGGTATAGGAATTGGTACAGCCTTAGCACTCAATGGGGCTGTTGCTCATGCCTTTAACGATGTTATTTTTAAAGGCTTGTTGTTCATGTCGATGGGGGCGGTGTTGCATCGAGTAGGACATGTCAATGGATCTGATCTTGGCGGATTAGTCAAAACGATGCCTAAAACAGCCTTATTCTGCATTGTTGGTGCCGCTTCAATTTCCGCGTTTCCATTATTCAGCGGCTTTGTGAGTAAAAGTATGGTCATGGCAGCGATGATTGAAGCCGGTCACGAATATTTATGGCTGATGCTACTTTTTGCTTCCGCAGGTGTATTTCACCATGCAGGGATCAAAATTCCGTTCTTCGCTTTTTTTGCCCACGACAGTGGCTTGCGCCCCAAAGAAGCGCCAACCAATATGCTTGTAGCAATGGGTCTGGCCTCGGTATTATGTATTTTGATAGGTAGTTTTCCAGAGCTACTGTATCAAATGCTACCATGGGAAAATACCTACATGCCGTATGACTTGACACATACGTTGACGCAATTGCAGTTATTGTTTTTCTCAGCACTGGCATTTGTATGGCTTAACAAAATGGGCTTATACCCTCCAGAGCTCAAGTCGGTCAATCTCGACGTTGAATATCTGTATCGCAAAGTATTGCCAGCGATGGGTAATAAGTGCCAAGCTGCGGGCGACTTTATCACCCAGAACATCTTACACGCTGCCACATCAGCACTGAATCTTATCCCTAAAATGAACCGTGATGCAGATGCCAGCGCAGCAACGCTGACCCTACGTATGGCAATTGGCTTTGTGTTGTTAGCATTAGTCGCCTTGGTTACGGAATTAATGTAATGACTCATCAATATCATACACTCACCCCATTCATAAAACCGGTGGCGGCTTATCTAGCATGCTAGATGTTGATGGTGATAGGCTTTGGCCGTAGAAAAAAAAAGGCCCCTAAAGAGGAGCCAAGACACTATGAAAACATAAATAACTAAACTTTAAGTACAAACACACTCTGTACAATTTAATTAACATTATTAAAACAATTAACCTGACCACTGTCAACCAATTTGGTTAACTATTTGCGATAAATGGTATACCAAAAGGTAAACCCATTTAATATTGTCTTATATCGTCGCTATAATTAACTGCCATACGCCTTTCACACCAATGAAAGAAGTAAATATAGAGAACACTAAGATTGCAGCTAAAATACTATTGGCGACCCATGTGTTAGTGTGCGATTTCATCAAGTCTTTACGATTTCCTAAATAAAATATACAGGCAACGGTAATCGGTAGGATCACAGCATTGAATGCTTGTGAAATAATCATAACCAACACCGGGCGTGCATCAAATATTGGCACGACAAGACCCAATAAAGAAATCGCAAACACAATAATACGATACTTCGCTAAAGTCATATCTCGTTGTGTACCATTGTAATCACACAATAACCAAGGCAGCATCAATACATTAGGAAACTGCGACGACACCCCTGCCGCAACTAAACCAAAGGCAAAAATAGCCGTGGCCAATGAGCCTGCTAACGGCTCTAGAATACCAATCATCTGTGATGCGTTAGTCAAACCTATACCTTCAACGTGCAATGTTCCGGCAGCAGCAGCCATAATCGAGGCACTGATGATAAACATCAAACATACCGAAAATATCGCATCATTACGTTGTCTCGAGTAATCTGCCAAAGTCCATCCCGCTTCTTTTACCAGCGTCGTTCTAATAATAAATAATCCAGAAAACACAGTCGTACCAATCATCGATGCAATGACCAAAAATGGCCCTTTACCGGTTGCAGTTGAGACTTCAGGAATACTCGGGATCATGCCTTTAATAATATCAATCGGAGGCGGCATCATGATGAAGAAATTCACCAAAAAACACGCAGACATAATAGCCACGACGATCGCTAAACTGCGTTCAAAGAACTGGGTTTTACCATTCCAAAAAATGTAATACACCAAAGCCACAAAAAACGCTGCAAAATAAATCGGAGCAATACCACCTTCTACCGCTGACTTTGACCACTCATAACATATATCAGCCACGATCCCCATGACGCCCATAACACTGCCGCACACGCCTGTGGTTAACGCGACTAAAAAGAAAATACCGACGCCAGGGTGAATGTGTTTACGAAACGCTTCAAGCGCAGTCTCCCCCGTTACTAACGTATAGCGTCCATACAGGTTGATCATAAAGAACGTACATAAGCAAGACGCGACAATCGTCCATAGCAATGTCATACCATAATCTGCACCCGCTTTCGCCATGGCAGTGACACTTCCAGTGCCAATATTAAAACCAAGTAAAAAAATACCGGGTAAAAATAATGCTAATCCTTGGGCAAATTTTTGTTTAAATGATTGTGCCTCTGCTTGTTCCATGTGTTGCTCCATGTGCGACGGTGCGACGACCGCCAAAGTTATTATTGTTTTCGTTATTAATAAGGGGTTATTAGTGTTGTATGATTATCAACGCAGTATTTGATTGGCGCTAAGCGCTTGCTCAACCCCGAGTCGCTCGATACTGATGTGACATTGAGTAACCTTATCCATGAACGCCCGATGATGATAAAAATCAAATCTTTGTGCTCCCGCCAAGCGCAAATAACTGTGCATGCGTGCTGGGTAATCTGTAGTATCTGTATTGTCTATAGCACTAGAATGAGCGAACGCTTCAGCTAATGGATCATTCAAATCATTTTGTTCGAGTGCTTTACGGATAAAACTAGCCCATGTAGCAACCGCAAACGCCATATAATTGCTAGCACCGCCAACTCGTAAGGCATCATCAATGGCAGGAAACCAACGTTGTTGAATTTTTTGCGAGCTATCAGTGCCCACCTGTAATACCGCATACGGTAAATTGTGATTGCGAAAACGCGCTAAGACTTCATCAATATAAGTAGTACCTGACATAGTGCTAGGCACATGGGTCACGGGTAATACATTGAGCTTTAACGCTTGTTCAGCAAATAACGCTAGTGAAGAACGGCGTAGTGCCTCGTGAATAAACTGATCACCTGCCAAATAGCCCATCGCAGCAAGCATGGAATGACTGGCATTTAAGAAGCGTAATTTTACTTTTTCAAAAGGGGTAATATCATCAACAAATAATGCCCCGACGCGATCAAATGGCGGGCGTTCACCAGCAAAATTATCTTCAATAATCCATTGAGTAAATGGCTCTGCAGCAACTGGCGCGGCATCGAGCAATCCTAATTTTTGTGCGACATCATGTTTGAGCTGTTCACTGGTAGCAGGCGTAACACGATCGACCATTGAAGAAGCAAACGCAACGTTAGCCTCAACCCAAGCGAGAGTCTGAGGACTATGCTGTGCTAACAAAAGTTTGACACCAGCTTTAACAAACTCACCACCGGCATGCATATTGTCACAACATAACACGGTTAACTTCGCGCCTTGTTGAGCGCCGCGCTGGATAAGTCCCGCGGCAATATATCCATAAATAGTGCGAGGCTGCGACAGATCATTAAGATCATGTGCAACCCCTGACGCAGACACATCTAGCTCGCCATTAGCCAGATCATAACCTTTTTCGGTAATCGTCATGGTGATTAATTGAGTTGTATTTTTGGCAACCGCTGCAATGACTGCTTGCGGATTTTCGGGTGCAACCAATATGTCCTGCAACGCACCCACAACTTGATATTGGGTTTGCTCACCCAATGTCGCCTGAGTATATAAATAATCTTGTGGCGCTAAATGATCACGCATATCTGGAGAACGCATAGAAACACCAGTAATGCCCCACTTTAACTCACCTTTTTTAAGCAACGCATCACAGTACATGGCTTGATGAGCGCGATGAAAATTACCTACACCGAAATGCACAATACCATTTCCCACCGTCACCGGAGCATATTTTGGCGCTAGAATATTCGCAGGAAGTTGCGTTAAATTAGCCTGATTAAGACGTTGCATGTTGATATTTCCCCTACTGCTGTGTCGGTAGCACTTGTGTTAGTTCGCTACCTGGATAACATTCTAATATTGTCATACCCGTAGTCGATTCATACACGAAGTCGGTTACCCCTGCTGGGCAAAAAAAGCGCTCCCACTGTTGCAAGGTAATGACTTCATCGCTAATGCGCATCGTACCCGAACCGGCAGTCATCACGCCAAAGAAAAACTCGTTTTCATTACGTGCATACTGACCTTGAACCGTTGCCCGCTTAACGGTAAAACATGATGTTTTATCTGGGCCAATAAGTAGCTCTAAGGTGTTGCCGTTGCCATCTTGGTTTAACATAGTGGGGATGCAGCGAAATTCAGCATCGATTTGCGATGGAGGGACAGGATCAAAATTAAACACATCTAATGCTGTTTCAATACCACGATCCATAAAACGCGCCTTTTCGGGGATCACGTAACCACAACGTTCAAACTCAAAGCGAACAGCTAAATCAGAAGGCTCCATAATTTCGAGCATCAAGATCCCTTCGCCTAGCGCATGAGGACGGCCGCCGGGTAATAAAAATACATCTCCAGGTTTGACCGGAATTTTATCAAAACACTGTTCAATAGCAGTGATGTTTTGCATCTCGATCCACTCTTTTAATTCAGCACGACTCGGCGAACGCTGAAATCCAGCATATATATAAGGTTCAGTGACATCGTCTCGAATTTCAAGGATCACGTAGGCTTCAGTTTTACCGCGTGGCGAATCTAAACGCGCTTGCGCAAATTCACGGGTAGGATGTGCTTGAAAATGTAAACGCGTTGCACTGTCTAAATATTTCACTAACGGAATATCATCCATGGTGCGCCCACCGTCAGTGGTTGCGCCTAGATAATAGTCTTGATTCTGTTGTATTACGTCTCTAAATGACACAGATTGCCCAGCATCATCGGTAACTAATGCTAACCCTTCCGAAATATGCTCTCGGCCGATGTTTTTAGCCGCAACTGTTGAGCCAATCCAATCTTCAGGAAAGCTTGAGTCTTGCGGATCATCTTTGCCTTCAATGATGTCTAATTGCTTACCACCTTGATAAGTGCGCCACACCCGATTCGCACCAAACTTGATTATTTGACTCATGCTTGATTACCTTTGTTCGTTACCGCAGATAGCTGCGCGGAAAGGGCACGGATCACACCACGCACTTCGGCTAAGCCTTTCATACGACCAATCCCTGAATAACCTGGATTAACGGTTTTGCCAATATCATCCATCATTTGATGACCATGATCTGGACGAATAAAGATTTCGTCGATGCCATCAGCCTTGGAACCGTTATTATCATTAGCGATAGCAGCAACATCATTCCGGCGACGCTGTTCTTCTAATAACAATTCTTGTACTACTTGAATCATATCGATGTCACTGTCTAAATGACTCGCTTCATAAAAAGAACGTTGTTCTTGCGGATCGCGACTGACACCACGTAAATGAGAAAAATGAATACGAGGCCCAAATTGCTTTGCCATTTCCGGTAGATTGTTGTCAGGTCGACTACTATAAGTACCAACACACAAAGTGATACCATTTGCCGGACTAGGTAAGGCTGCGAATAAAATATCCAAATCCGCTGCCGTACAAATAATACGAGGTAAACCCAACATATCCCTAGGCGGATCATCTGGATGAATCGCTAATTTAACCCCTAACGCTTCTGCTCGTGGCAACACTTGGGCTAAAAATGCAAACAGGTTTTTACGTAAGCCTGCACTATCCATGTTTTTATAGTTACCCAACATCTGACGGAAATCGTCAAGGCCATAGGCGTTAGTCATTTTCCCAGGTAACCCTGCAATTATATTATTGGTAAGTTGCGTACGCTCGGCATCATCCATCGCATCAAATACCGCTTGGGCTTCAACAATTTCTTCCGCACTATATTCCGCTTGAGCATTGTCGCGCTGCAAAATAAACAAATCAAATGCTGCAAACTTAGACTGATCAAAGCGTAACGCATAAGCGCCATTGGGAAGTTTGTAATTAAGATCGGTTCGCGTCCAATCAATGACTGGCATAAAATTATAACAAATGGTTTTAATGCCACATTGTGCAAGATTCTCCATTGAAGCAATCCAGCTATCAATATACTGCTGGTGACCTGGGCGGCCTAATTTAATATCTTCATGTACCGGAATGCTCTCTACGACACTCCAAGTCAAAGGTGACAAATCTGCAGCGCAATCTTCGATTAAAGCCTGATGCTCTTGAATCGCTGCTAACGGCCATGCTTGACCCGTCGGAATATTATGCAGCGCACTGACAATATCGGTCGCACCGGTTTGTCTTATATCAGCTATTGTTACTGGGTCGTTCGGACCAAACCATCTCCAAGATTCACGCATTTTTCATCTCTCTAAGTTAAATTTTTATATAGTTAAGCTATAATTTCTTTATTTAAGTCTATCTGTATGGACCACAAAACTGTACCCAAAAACCAATGAAACAGAAATTGGTCGACCAATTTAAAGATTAAAAATCTTATTTATTTTTGTTTTTTATTCTATAAACATCATTCAGTCAATACTTTATATGCATACTTCACTAGCGGTAAAAACGAGCCAACCTCAGTAAAACCGACATTCAAAAGACTTAATTACGACTTTAACACGGCAGAAAAAAACCAATCCCAAACACTCCACTCGCATCATTGTAAGACCATAATAGCACACAACATTCATATTTATTTTACCAAAGTGGTTGACCTTTTAGTAATTAATTGTAAAGATAGCGTTAATTCCTTGCATACGTTTGCAATATATATGTAACGAATACAGAAACACATTACATACAATACACACGTTAACAAATGATGCGGTTGTCATGACATATTAATGCCAGCAGCCACACAGGAGAACACACCATGAGTCATAGACTTTCTAAAATTACTTTAACAGTATTATCTGCTTCAGCGTTAAATCTGGCTGCTCCAGTATATGCACAAGATGCAGCTGCTGATGTTGAAGTCATCGAAGTATCGGGCATTCGTAGTTCATTAACTAATGCACTTGCAGAAAAGCGTTCATCTACTAACTTAGTAGAAATCATAGAAGCTGAAGATATCGGTAAATTACCTGATCAAAACTTAGCTGAAGTATTAGAAAACATTACAGGTATTCAAATCACACGTACAGCGGGTGTTGGTACAGGTGTTCAAATCCGTGGTTCTAACTCAAACAATGTACTTATCAACGGTGTTCAAACTGTTGGTGCTGGTACTGGCCGTGGCGGTATTAGCTTTGAAGATGTATCTGCATCAATCATTGCTGGTGTTGAAGTAACCAAAGCGTCAGAAGCCAAAACGATCGAAGGCTCTGTTGGTGGTACTGTTAACTTACGTACAATTCGTCCTTTAGAGCTTGATGACCGTTTAATTAACGTTCGTGTGCAAGGCGAAGACAGCAGCTTAACCACTGACGGTGTTATGCCACGTTTCTCTGCGGCATTCGGTGATAACTGGGATACGGATAACGGTAAGTTCGGTTTTGTTATGTCTGGAAGTGTTACTCAACAAGAAGCGTCTTCTTTCCGTCCACGTGTTGACCGCGACGGTAGTTTAGTAGAAAACTGTGATGCCGTTGTTGTTCGTAGTGGCAACACTGAAGATGTATCTAATCGTCCAGTATGTCAAGATTTTGATTTCCTCGGTATTCAATTCTTAAACCAAGAATATGAAAACTTCGAATATGAAACAACAAACATCTCAACGACGTTTGAGTTTGCGCCAACCGATAACACTAAGTTTTTCTTAGATGTCGTATTAACTGACCAAGAACGTCGTCAAGACAGTACTCGTGTACAAGGTTCAGGTACAAGTTCAGTACTTAACCAAAATTTACCGACTCAGTTTGAAACCGTAAACTACGGTTCATTAGACGGTGTTGCTCTAGGTAGCATCCAAGCTGCAGTTCGTGGGACCATTCAGCCATTTTTGGACAAGGATGACGATGATCCTAACTTACGTTTCAGCAGTGATACTGGTGCACGATTGACTGACACCTCTCTTTTCCGCTTTGGTGGTGAATGGCAGGGTGATAACTTGTTTGCTAGTGTTGAAATTTCTTCAGCTAGTTCAGATACAACTAATCCAAACCTAAGCACAACGTTAAATTTCATCAATCCGAACCCTAATACGCCTTTAGATGGTTCAAGCAACGATAATGCGGTTCCATTTATTTATGATTTAACAGGTGGTGCGTTAACATTTGGTATCGATTTTGATTCAATCTATGCTCCTACAGTTGCACAGTTATTAGATCCAAATAACGTAGTTTTAGACCAAGTTGATGTTGGTGCAAACGAAACTAATAACTCACTAGACGCTATTCGTGCTGATTTCACCTACTTCTTAGAAGATTCACCAGTAACTTCTGTTGATTTTGGTTTCCGCGTAAGCAAACGTGAAAGTACTTACAACCAAATCACCGACCGTATTGGTGGCTTTAGCAAAATGGTTGATAGCCCGAATGGATCTCTATTTGCTGATTTATTAGTTGCAGGCCCAAGTAACTTTGGTGATGCCGATGGTCGCGAACTTGCTATGCGCAATTTCTTAATCATTAATCCTGATATGGCATTTAGTAATCCTGATCAAGTGATTGATACTCTAGAAGCAGCGTTAATTGCACATGATCCGACGCCGGATTTATTATCTCTATCTCCTTCAGCATCTGCTTTCTTTAATATTGCAGAAGAAACTCAAGCATTGTATGCACAAGCTAACTTTGAGTTTGAAAATGTAGTAGGTAACGTTGGTGTTCGTCATATTAAAACAACCGTAGATTCTACTGGTAACACCAATATTGATGGTAATGACACACTAACCACTATTTCTGGTGATTATTCGTTTACTTTACCTAAAATTAATATTGTTGCTACACCGCATGATGATGTTGTACTTCGTTTAGGTTGGGGACAAGATATTCGTCGTCCAGACTTTTCAGATTTGAACACATCTGTATCGTTCCCAGCGAACATTAACCAAGCGGTTTCTTTAGGTAATCCTGGTCTAGAGCCACAAGAAATCACTACTTTAGATTTATCTGCTGAGTGGTATTTTGCTGAAGCGGCTGTTGTTAGTATCGGTTATTTTGATAAAGAAATCGGTAACTTGTTCGTATCGACTTTAGAATCTGCACCAACTGATGCCAATGGCTTCGTTGCGACGAATGACACAACTTGTGCTGCTGGTGGTGTTTATAACCCTGCTGCTCAAGGTGATGATTTCCGTGCACCTTTAGGTGTGACTGGTGCTTGTGCTGATTTAAATACACAAGTTAATGATCCAGCAACCACTACTCAAACTGGTATTGAGATGGCTGTACAGTATGACCTATCAAGTTTCGAAAAAGACTTAGGTTGGGCATCTGGTTTTGGTTTCATCGCTAACTACACGATCCAAGAGTACAAAGGCGGTTCAGTTGTTAACGAATCTGCAGGTCGTGGTACTGATATCTTCAATGCTATCAACGGTATTTATGACGATGCAGACTTTGTTAAAGTTTCAGCGGTTCAAGGTCTATTAGACTTCTCTGAAAATGCATACAACGTGACAGCTTACTATGAAAAGTATGGTATCAGTGCTCGTGTTCGTTACACATGGCGTGAAGCGTTCCGTACAGATGATACTGCAGGTGGTGCATCACGTAACTCTACTTTAGGTTTCCCAGTTTATACGCATGACCGTGGTCAGCTTAATGCGAGCTTCAGCTATGATGTAAACGAACAGCTTAACGTAGGTGTTGAAGCAGTTAACCTAACCAAAGAAGGCATAACTCAGTCTTGTGTTAACGAAGGCGCAATCCTTTGTTTCCAAGGTCTAGCTGACCGTCGTATCACTTTCGGTGCTAGCTACACGTTCTAAGCAATTAGCTTAAAACTAAAATAGTATAGAAAATAATAAGGCATGCCATCTTAGATGACATGCCTTTTTTATTTAGATTGACGGAATTGATAAGCTAAAAATAAACCACTCACAAAACCAAACAAATGTGACTCCCACGAAATATAAGACTGTGTGGGTAACACGCCCCAAATCAACCCGCCGTAAAAAAACACAACCCCAACAGAAATCAGCGCTAACCAAACCCGTTTACTGAGCCATCCCGCCAAGACTAAGTAGCCAAAATAACCATATACAACACCACTTGCACCAAGATGCTGACCATCTCGACCGAAAATCCACACAAACAATCCCGTACTGAGCATCAGTAACAGGCTCACCAGCGCATAACGTTTTAAACCAAACACCAGTAACAAAAAAGATAAGATAACGAACGTTAAAAAATTTGACCAAAAATGGGCAATACTGATATGCAGCCAAGGCGCAGTCATAATATAAGGTAGTGTTGATATGTCGCGTGGCACAATACTAAACTGATTGAGCCAGCGACCAGACAGTACATTGATGATCTCAATGACAAATAAAATAGCACTAACCAGAACAAGGTAGTGCCAATCGGGACGAGTTTTAAGTAATTTCATCGCATGATAGTAAACTATAATGCCTATAAACAGAAAATTTATACCTACACACTTTGTAACGAGTTACGTCTCAGCTAACGACCCTCCCACTCCGAACGCGGATTCTCACTCTCTAATGCCGCTAGTTGCTGCCATAATTGATGCGCTTCATCTGACTGTTTTGTTGGGATTTCAATATTGAGGATGGCGACCATATCACCTTGTGTGCTTTTGGTTTTTAGCCCTTTGCCTTTAATTCTTAGTTTTTTACCCGACTGACTATTGGCTGGAATATTAAGCTTAATTTTGCCATACAATGTGGGAACTTCTAACGCCGTGCCTAACGCTGCCTCCCACGGTAGTAAAGGTACCGTTAACAATATATTTGATCCATCGACATCAAACAAAGGATGCGGAACCAACCTAATATGTAAGTATAAATCACCATGTAAACGCTGTTGGCTCCCTAACCCGCCTTGCCCTTTCAAACGGATCCGCTCACCATCCTTAGTGCCTTGAGGAATTTTGACGTTGAGTGATTTTTTAATCTGCTGGGGATGACCCGATGAATGATCCGTTAACATATACTCAATATGCTTGCTAATACCCACGGCTGAATCTTCTAAAAACAAGGGCACTTCTAACTCGACGTCCTGGCCTTTAAACATATCAGGTTCAGACTGGTAGTTGCGATTAAAGCCATTTGAATGACCGCCAAATACTTGCCGAAAAAAATCAGAATAATCACCTTGGGCGTGTTCAAAGCCGCCACTATAAGCATGCTGACCTCGACCAGAAAACGGAGAGCCGGATTGCTGTCTGGGCGCACCATATTTTTTGATATGATCATATTCAGCGCGTTTTTCTTGATCTTTTAATACCTCGTAAGCTTCTGCTACTTCTTTAAATTTTTCTGTGGCATCAGCCTCTGCATTTACATCAGGGTGTAATTTTAATGCTAATTTACGATAGGCTTTTTTTATCGCCTTGATATCAGCATCTTCGGCTACTCCTAAGATCTGATAATAATCTTTAAAGTCCATATCTATCCTATTAGGCGAGGGTGCTATTGGGCATCGGTCCAGTTAAGCAAAGGCAACTACATATCCATCATACGATCATAATTCATTGTAATTTTCTTTTGTTTTTGAACCTGCATATCCGCTAAATTGTGAAAAATTGCTTTTACTTTATCTTCGTCTATTTGCTCCTCTACTTGCGCGTATAAGCTAAGCAACTCATCACTCATTTGTGTTGAAATGTTTAAAATATCTTCATCGGTATGAATCTCTTTCGATATGGCTATATCCGGCAATTGTAATATTTCACTGTCATTAGTATATTGCAGCCATGTGTCCAACACTCCTTTGGGTGAGCTGGACTCAAAAGCGGATAAGGCATCAACCAACGACCTTTCTTGGTGAATAATATAGTCGAGTAATAATTTAGCTTTTGGCTGAGTAACTTGCGGAGATAATGAGTGATAAAAATCACCTAATTGTTGATGAAAGTTTTTTGCGTGCTGCAAGGCTGCTCTGGCATTTTCGAATCGCATCATAATCCCTAATTTATTAGTCAGTCATATTAAATTTTATAGCACACCACACTAATCAGATATAAGAGGATACGCGTAGCATAATGTGGGTAGTACGTATTGTCAATTTGCTCAAGCAATACTTTGGTAACACAAATTGGTAATATTTAATGCCGAAAAAGACTGAATTTTGGTTAGTTTATATTAGATAACTTTGCCTTGTCCTGTTAGTATTAAGGAAGAATTTTTAAACACATTTACACGCAAGGAACTACCTATCATGCCAATCAAAATGATGAAAAGTTTATTACTGATGATGTTGGTATTTATCAACATACCGTCACTTTCAGCGAAGGAGCATCCTAATCTGATTTTAACCCAAGAAGGGGTTGAACAAATCCGCAAAAACCTTGGGAAAGTCCCGTTATTTGACGCCAGTTTAGCTAAGGTAAAAGCAATCGTAGATGCCGAAATTGCAGACGGAATTGACACTCCTATTCCGAAAGACTTCTCTGGTGGTTACACGCATTATCGTCATAAACAAAATTTCATCATTGCACAGCAAGCAGGTGTGTTATATCAAATTTTACAAGACGATAAATATGCCGTTTATGTGCGTGATATGTTGTTTCAATACGAAGCTATGTACAAAAACCTCCCAATTCATCCTATGGTTCGTTCATATGCACCGGGTAAGTTATTCTGGCAATGCTTGAATGACAGCAACTGGTTAGTTTATATGAGTCAAGCGTACGATACGGTGTATAATTTTTTATCCGCGCAAGAACGTTCTACTTTAGAAAATAACTTATTCCGCCCATTTGCAGATTATATTTCTTTAGCTAATCCCGCGTTTTATAACCGTATACACAACCACAGTACTTGGGGTAATGCTGCGGTAGGTATGATTGGTCTAGTAATGGATGACGAAGAACTGATTCAACGTGCATTACGTGGCATCGTTGACGATGGCCTTGAAGTTGGTGGGATCGACAATGATGGCGGTACGATCAAAGTTGAAGGTCAAAAACGCGGCTTCTTAGCTAATTTGCAAGAACCGTTTTCTCCAGATGGTTACTATACCGAAGGTCCATATTATCAGCGTTATGCGATGTATCCATTCTTAATCTTTGCATTAGGAATGGAAAACGCCAAGCCAGAATTAGGTGTAATGCAACATAAAGATAATGTATTACTTAAAGGTGTGAATGCGTTACTTAATTTGACTGATGCAGATGGCGAGTTTTTCCCACTCAATGATGGCCAAAAAGGCATGTCATACTTCACGCCATCATTAGTTACCGCAGTGAATGTCGCCTATCATTATGGTGACCAAAACCCACAATTACTGAGTATCGCACAGACTCAAAACGAAGTATTACTCGACCAAGCCGGTCTTGCAGTAGCAATGGGTATACGTGATAACAAAGCCCTGCCTTTTGCAAAAACATCAGTTAATCTTACTGATGGTGCTAACGGTGATGAAGGCGGCGTTGCAGTATTACGTTATGGCAACGAAGAGCTGACCAATGTATTTAAATATGCTGCACAAGGGTTAAGCCACGGTCATTATGACAAGTTATCCTTTTCATTATATGCAAAAGGTGCTGAAGTATTGCAAGATTACGGGTTATCGCGTTTTGTTAATATAGGTCAAAAAGGCGGTGGTAACTACCTCAAAGAAAACACAACTTGGGCAAAAACAACCATTGCTCACAACACGTTATCATTAAACCAAGAAATGCATTTTAAAGGTCAGTATGCAGTAGGTAGTCAGCATCATTCGGAATTATATGTTTATGATGACTCACGCCCTGAAGTACAAGTGGTGAGTGCAACTGAAACCAATGCATATCCAGGTACCAAAATGCATCGTACGATGGTGATGATAAAAGATGAAAACTTCACTAAGCCGTTTTTACTCGACATCATGAAAGTTGCCACAAATGCTAAGCAAGACTATGATTTACCTTATTATTTTTTAGGACAAGTCATTTCTACTAACTTTGAATATGCATCACAGAGTACCCTAGTCCCACTGGGTAAGAAAAACGGTTATCAGCATTTATACTTGGAAGGTCAAGGTCAACCTTCTATAGATAACACCAAATTATCTTGGTTAAATGAAGGCAAGTTCTATACGCTAACGTCTGCCACTAACACGACTGATGAGTTGTTATTTACGCGCATGGGAGCGAATGATCCTGAGTTTAATATCCGTCGTGAAGCGGCACTTATTATTCGTCGTAATGACACGCAAGATACTACCTTTGCAACTGTGATTGAACCGCATGGCAGCTATAGCCCGGTAACGGAAGCCTCATTAGACTCATCAAGTAATATTGCTAACCTTGCAGTCGTGCACGATGATGAACAATATACTGCAATTCAGATTACAGACCTAAGCGGTAACGTACAGTTGTTTATCTTAGCAAATTTAGATGCCAAAGCGTCGACGACGCATCGCTTAAAAATTGCTGACACGACTTATGATTGGACTGGTGCGTTTTATTACCACTAAGCGTTTCTCATAAAAGCACGATAAGCTCAAAAATAGACAACCCCATTACCTGCAAAGTTAATGGGGTTTTTACTTACCTTGCCGCAACAGTGTCACCTGCGTTTAAGGTGCTACTTGGATATCGACGATGTCTAATTTAATAATAAATGATAGCTTATCTTTACTAAAATAATTGTCGTATTTTTTTACACTTCCAGCAATCACCTCACCACACCACACCCTAAATCACTGATAGAAAACATATATTTTTATATGGCATAAATACTGCTGTATGAATAGGCATTTGCAAAAACTGTTAAATCCCTAACATTATTAGCAACAGCAACCCCACTATCATATTGAGACGAGTTATGAACAACGCAACGTCATTATCTACATTATTTGATCAACTTGGTTTAAAGTCTGATTCCATTAGCATCACCGAATTCACCTCAAAGCACACTGTAGCAGATCCCAAACTGCCATTATATAAAGCTAGTTTTTGGAATCACTCGCAAGCCGAATTTCTCAAAGAAGCCATTGATTCTGATTCTACTGGTCAAATGTTGTCGACGAATTAGACCGAATGCTCAGATAATATATAGTTGTGAGGAATCACGTGTTTAGAAGATGTAAATACACAAGTAAATAACCTTCACCTTTTCCGGCAAAAGAGTACCTCATTACTAACCAAGGAGCTCGACATGAGCATGATGAAATCACTGATATTTGTTGCACCAGGTAAAATTGAAATTACTGACAAAAAGATCCCCGATGTTGGTCCCAATGATGCTTTAATCAAAATAACCACCACCACCATCTGCGGTACTGATATTCATATTTTCAAAGGTGAATACCCTGTAGCAAAAGGCTTAACCATTGGCCATGAACCAGTAGGTACGATTGAGAAATTAGGCAGTGCTGTAATGGGTTATACAGAAAGTCAACGGGTGGTTGCAGGCGCTATTTGCCCATCATACACCTCGTATGCCACTCAAGACGGCTTTCCTGCACAAGATGGTGGTTATCTTGATGCTGATGGTAAATGCTCGTGCCATGGCTACAAGGCAACTGGCGGCTGGCGTTTTGGCAATCATATCGACGGAACCCAAGCCGAATACGTGTTAGTCCCAGATGCACAAGCTAATTTATGCCCTGTACCTGATGGACTGACAGATGAACAAGTGTTGATGTGTCCTGATATTATGTCCACAGGCTTTAAAGGTGCCGAAAACGCCAATATTCAGATTGGCGATGTGGTCGCAATATTTGCCCAAGGGCCGATTGGTTTATGTGCCACCGCCGGCGCAAAATTAAAAGGTGCTTCACTGATTATTGCTATTGATGCCAACAGTGAACGTTTAGCGATGGCAAAAAAACTCGGCGCGGACATCACTCTTAACTATACAAAAGTCGATGTCGTTGATGAAATAATGAAAATCACTGGTGGCCGGGGTGTAGATAGCAGCATTGAGGCATTGGGCTTACAATCGACCTTTAACCAATGTATCAAAGTATTAAAACCTGGCGGCACGTTTTCTAGTTTAGGCGTTTATTCTGAAGATTTGGTCATTCCCATCGCCAACTTTGCAGCGGGACTTGGCGACCATACGATCCGAACTGCGCTATGCCCAGGCGGCAAAGAACGCATGCGTCGATTGATGAATGTGATTGAGACCGGAAGAGTCGATTTATCCGAAATGGTCACTCATACCTATGCGCTAGATGACATCGTTGATGCATATGATTTGTTTATGCATCAGCGTGATGGCGTCTTGAAAATCGCAATTAAACCATAGTATCAGTTAATATTATTATGATGGGATTAATCTGAGCACCGTCACAAAAATGTCATAAACTTGTCATATACTCATCCCGTCCTTATTAACTAAGCATGTGGAACAAAAATATGAAAAAGTTTTTAACTTCAGCATCTGTAATATTATCTTCGCTATTAGTTGCTAATGTCGCGCACGCATCTCGTGATTATATAAACGTTGTCGGGTCGTCTACGGTCTATCCATTTTCAACAGTTGTGGCTGAGCGTTTTGGCAAGTCCACACAATTTAAAACCCCTAAAGTAGAATCCACTGGCTCAGGCGGTGGATTAAAATTATTTTGCCAGGGCGTTGGAGTTCAATTCCCTGATATCACTAACGCTTCTCGTCGAATCAAACCATCTGAACTACAATTATGTGCCGAGAACGGTGTTACTGGTGTGGTTGAAGTGTTAATTGGCTTTGATGGTATTGTCATTGGTAATTCTAATCAAGCTGAGCAAATGACCATTTCACTTAAAGAGTTATTTTTAGCTTTGGGTAAAGAAGTGCCTAACCCAGATGGCACGCAAACCTTAGTAACCAATCCTTATCAAACTTGGAATGAAATCAATCCTAGTCTGCCAAAGTATAAAATTGAAGTCCTTGGCCCACCACCGACTTCAGGTACGCGTGATGCATTTTCTGAATTAGCCTTAGAAGGTGGTTGTAAAAAAATCGACTGGATAGCCGATATTAGCAATCAATCTAAAGCGGCAGGCAAAGCAGGTGATGCAGCATTATCCAAAGACCTTAAGCATAAATTCAAATCAATCTGTCACAGTGTCCGTGATGATGGTGCATTTATTGAAGCCGGTGAAAACGACAATTTGATCGTACAAAAATTAAATGCGAATCCCAATGCGTTTGGCATATTTGGTTTTAGTTTCCTAGACCAAAACTCAGATACAATTCAAGGCACTAAAATTAACAGCTTTGAACCGAGTTTCGACAATATTGCTGATGGTTCTTACCCTGTTTCACGTCCATTATATTTCTATGTGAAAAAAGACCATGTAGGTGTGGTACCAGGTATTGAAGAGTTTCTTGCTGAATTTATTAGTAATAAAGCGTCTGGTCAGGAAGGTTACTTGGCTGACAAAGGCATGATCCCTTTAAGCGACGATCTGCGTAAGCAAGTCAAAGCTGATGTGCAGTCTTTAACTCCAATAAAGCTTTAACTGCGCACAGCGATAGAGGCAATATGAATACATCAATGTTATTAATCCTCGCCTTGTTGTTAATGGCGATGGCTTTTACTTTGGGTCGCAAGCGCTCTATCGCTGTTGCCGGTGGTAGCCAAGGGATACGCAATCTTAATTCTTTACCCGGCTATTACGGCACCCTATCAGCATTGTGGTGCGGTATCCCTAGCATTTTAATACTCGTGGTATGGGTACTATTTGATGATTACATTATCCAACAAGTTATCATCCAAGAATTGCCCTCCAGCACACAAGCATTGTCTGAATCAGAGTTAGGTTTGTTGCTCAATACCGTGAGTAACATGGCAATAAATGATACTTCTACGTTATCAGCCGAACCTTACATCATTGCAGCAGCCGAGCGTTTAAATGGCTTACAACATATTAGCCAAATGGCACTGACAGTCGTCTTTATTTGTGTTGCTATGGGCCTAAGTTTGTTTTCATGGATGCGAGTAAGTCCTGATCTGAAAGCGCGAGTTAAAGTCGAGAATGTATTTAAAATTGCATTGTTGATGTGTGCCAGCATTGCTGTCTTTACTACCGCAGGGATTGTATTTTCAGTCATATTTGAATCGATAAAATTCTTTCAAAGTGTGCCCTTTTTTGACTTCATTTTTGGCCTTCAGTGGAGTCCTCAAATGGCTATTCGAGAAGGTCAAATTGGTGGTTCAGGTGCGTTTGGCTCTGTGCCATTATTTGCTGGCACCATGTTGATATCTGCTATTGCGATGATTATTGCAGTCCCAGCTGGGTTAATGGCTGCGATTTATTTGTCTGAATACGCCTCTCCCAAAGTCAGAACGTTCGTTAAGCCTGCACTAGAGGTATTAGCAGGCGTGCCAACAGTAGTGTATGGATTTTTTGCAGCACTCACCGTTGCTCCTTACTTACGTGAAACCGGCAGTATGTTTGGTTTGAGTGTATCTTCAGAAAGTGCATTAGCAGCCGGCTTAGTCATGGGCGTAATGATTATTCCGTTTGTGTCATCTCTATCAGATGATGTTATTAATGCGGTACCTCAGTCCTTGAGAGATGGCTCGTTTGGTCTAGGCGCCACACATTCTGAAACCATTAAACAAGTGATAATCCCAGCTGCATTACCAGGCATTGTCGGCGGTATTTTGCTTGCTGTTTCACGCGCCATTGGCGAAACCATGATCGTGGTAATGGCAGCAGGGCTAGCAGCCAATCTTACAGCCAATCCTATGGAGTCGGTGACTACTGTGACAGTACAAATTGTGACGTTATTAGTCGGCGATCAAGAATTTAATAGCCCTAAAACTCTGTCAGCATTTGCCCTTGGACTGATGTTGTTTGTGATCACCTTGATCCTCAATAGTGTCGCCTTAATGGTAGTCAAAAAATATCGTGAGCAGTACGAGTAATAATGATGAAAAACGAATCTATACAAAATAAAGACGGCGCGGCGAAACCTAGCACAATTGACTTAGTTAATAAAAATCTCGCCAAGCGTTATCGCGCCGAAAAACGCTTTAAAGCTTATGGAGTTGCAGCGATCCTGTTTGGTTTAGCATGTTTGGTGATATTGTTTACGGATATTATTGGCAAAGGTCATTCTGCTTTTTTACAAACCTATGTGTATGTAGAAGTAAATTATGATGCTGATGCGTTAGACATTAGCAATGTGAATGATCCTCAGCAATTAGCAATAGCCGATTACTCAGCAATCGTCAAAAGCGCATTGCGTGAGCAATTTACCGATGCAAAAAGCCGTAAGCAACGCCGTAACCTGTATGGCTTAGTCAGTAATGGCGCTAGCTTCACCTTACGCGAATCATTAGAAAACAACCCCGCGTTATTGAATCAAACAGTGGGATTATGGTTGTTAGCCGACGATGACATCGATACTTATTATAAAAGCCGCGGTGATAACAAAGACGATGCCTTTGTCGGTCGATTAAATCCCCAGCAAGTTGCATGGGTAGAAACATGGATTGACAAGCAACAAATTAAAAAGCGTTTCAACACCACATTTTTCACTTCTGGTGATTCACGTGAACCTGAGCAAGCTGGTATTTTGGGTGCAATGGCGGGTTCGTTGTTCACTTTATTGGTGACGATTGCGCTGTCGTTTCCTATTGGTGTTGCTGCCGCTGTTTATTTGGAAGAGTACGCACCAAAAAATAGAATCACCGACTTTATAGAAGTGAACATTAATAACCTAGCTGCTGTGCCATCAATCATATTTGGTTTGCTCGGTTTAGCTATTTTTATTGGCTACTTTGAGATGCACCGTTCCATTCCCTTGGTTGGTGGTTTAGTATTGTCCTTAATGACTCTACCGACTATTATTATTTCAAGCCGTGCCGCTATTAAGTCAGTACCGCCGTCAATACGCGATGCAGCACTTGGCTTAGGCGCATCTAAGATGCAAGTTATTTTACACCATGTTTTACCCCTTGCGATGCCAGGTATGTTAACCGGAGCAATTATTGGGTTTGCACAAGCCTTGGGTGAAACAGCTCCGTTGTTAATGATTGGTATGGTGGCGTTTATCGTGGATATTCCAGGCGGAGTATCAGATCCAGCAACAGCCTTGCCGGTCCAGATTTTCTTGTGGTCAGACAGCCCTGAACGCGCATTTGTAGAGCGTACTTCAGCGGCAATTATGGTGCTGTTAGCGTTTCTTATAACTATGAACACAGCAGCAATATGGCTACGTAAACGCCTTGAGCGTCGTTGGTAAGAACAGGAATAATGATAATGAAAACAAAAACAAATGAAAACGATCCGCAGATCGCTCAAGATGTATCTACCTTACAAACCGTCGGAAACGTTTTTTCTGATAATGCAAAAATGTCGATGCGTAACGTCAATGTATTTTATGATGACAAACAAGCGATTCATGACGTCAGTTTAGATATTGGCAAAAATGAAGTAGTGGCAATGATCGGTCCATCCGGTTGTGGTAAATCTACTTTTTTACGCTGTATGAACCGCATGAACGACACCATTGATTCGTGTCGTATAGAGGGTGATTTTAGACTTGAGAAAGATGATATTTATCATCCTAAGCAAGATGTGGTGGCACTTCGTGCTCGCGTTGGGATTGTATTTCAAAAGCCAAATCCGTTTCCTAAATCTATTTACGACAACGTCGCTTATGGCCCTAAAGTACATGGTTTAGCCTCTAGCAAGACAGACTTAGACGAAATTGTAGAAGTCAGTTTACGCAAAGCCGGCCTATGGGCTGAAGTTAAGGACAGACTTACCGCTCCGGGTACTGGCCTATCTGGTGGTCAACAACAACGTTTATGTATCGCACGCACTATTGCGGTAGGTCCAGAAGTGATATTAATGGATGAGCCATGCTCGGCACTTGATCCGATTGCCACGGCTAAAATTGAAGAGCTCATGGCGGAGCTAAGTCAAAATTTCACCATTGCAATTGTGACTCACTCCATGCAGCAGGCGGCACGTGTATCACAGCGCACAGCCTATTTCCATATGGGTAAACTGATTGAGGTAAATGATACTAAACGCGTATTTACTAATCCAGAACATGAACTGACTGAAGCGTACATTACGGGTCGCTTTGGCTAATTCAAATATATTTACGAATACAAGTATTACGCAGCACACCTATCACTTTATACCTTAAACAGGCAAAGCAGGAACGTAAAATGGATAAGAAGTATCTAGAAAGACATATCTCAAATAGTTTTGATACAGAGATCAAAACTATCATCAGCCAAATATTAGAAATGGGCAACATTGTTGAACAACAAATTCAAGATTCGGTTACCGCAATAGTCTCAACCAATAAAGCGCTCGCAGAAAAAGTAATCGAAGTTGAAAATGATGTAGATATGCGTGAAGTACGCTTAGATGAAATATGCACCGAAGTACTGGCGTGTCGCCAACCTGCTGCGTTTGATTTACGCATGATTTTATCCGCAACTCGCATTATTCGTGATCTTGAGCACATCGGTGATGAAGCACAAAAAGTCGCTAAAATGGCGTTACGACTTAAGAAGAAAGGTGCTGCACCGGGCGGATATAACGAAATTGAGCATATGGGCGCACTGGTTCAAGGCATGCTACATTCTGCTTTGCATGCGTTTACTCAATTAGATGTAACGCAAGCCCTCGCTGTAGCAAAGTCGGATAAAAAAGTAGACCGCGAATTTAAGAGTGCAATGCGCACCATAGTGACGCACATGATTGACGATCCAAAATCTATCAAACGGGCCATGAATATCCTATCGGCATTACGCTCACTAGAGCGAATGGGCAATCACAACCGTAATATTGCGGAGCATATTATCTATTTGGTTAAAGGGTTGGATGTCAGGCATTCATCAATCAAAGAGATGGAGAGTAAATTAGGGAATTAAGCACTTTGAAATCAGAGCAATCGAACTTCATGACTGCTACTTTGCTGGTACTTTCTCCAGTCAGCTTATTCGATTCATTGGTAGGCAGCCAATAAAAAAGCCTGAATATTACTATCCAGGCTTTCGTTTAAATGGTTAGAGCTTCAGTAATAGATTTAAAATCTATTACATCATGCCGCCCATACCACCCATACCGCCCATATCAGGCATTGCAGGAGCTGAAGCAGCAACAGGTGCATCTGCAACCATCGCTTCGGTCGTAATCATTAAGCTAGCGATAGACGCTGCAAACTGTAACGCACTTCGAGTGACTTTAGTTGGGTCAAGGATACCCATTTCTAACATATCACCGTAAGTATCGTTACCAGCATTATAACCGTAGTTCGCATCACCCGCTTTTACGTTGTTAACGACAACAGATGCTTCTGCACCGGCATTCGATGCGATTTGACGCATTGGTGCTTCCATTGCACGAAGGGCAAGTTTAATACCTAACGTCTGTTCTTCATTTTCGCCTTTCATGTCTGCTAATTTAGCAGCAACACGAACTAGTGCAACACCACCACCAGGGACAACACCTTCTTCCACTGCGGCGCGAGTTGCATGTAATGCATCTTCAACACGCGCTTTCTTCTCTTTCATTTCAACTTCAGTCGCTGCGCCAACTTT
>DBBN01000103.1:29336-33626 GCA_002292215.1 Glaciecola sp. UBA983
GCACGGATTTGTGAACAACGCGCTTCGATGCTTGCTTGCTCGCCTGCACCATCAACAATCGTCGTGTTATCTTTGTTGATAACAACACGTTTTGCAGTACCTAGGTCTTCTAAAGTAACTTTTTCAAGATCCAAACCAATTTCTTCAGAGATCACAGTACCGCCAGTAAGGATAGCGATATCTTGTAACATCGCTTTGCGACGATCACCAAAACCAGGTGCTTTAACCGCTGCAACTTTAACGATACCACGCATGTTGTTTACAACTAGTGTTGCTAAGGCTTCGCCTTCAACATCTTCAGCAATAATCAATAACGGCTTAGATGACTTAGCAACCGCTTCTAATGTTGGTAATAACTCACGGATATTAGAGATTTTTTTATCTACCAATAAAATGTACGGCGAATCTACTTCAATCGTGCCATTTTCTTGATTGTTGATGAAATAAGGTGATAAGTAACCACGGTCAAACTGCATCCCCTCAACAACGTCTAATTCGTTTTGCAAGGCTTGACCTTCTTCAACTGTAATAACGCCTTCTTTACCAACACGCTCCATCGCTTCAGCGATGATGTCACCTACAACAGTGTCAGAGTTAGCTGAAATCGTGCCGACTTGCGCGATAGATTTAGTATCAGCACATGGTGTAGATAACGCTTTAAGTTCTTCTACAGCTGCTAAAACCGCTTTGTCGATACCACGTTTAAGATCCATTGGGTTAATACCCGCAGCAACAGATTTAAGGCCTTCAGTTACAATCGCCTGGGCTAAAACTGTCGCAGTTGTCGTTCCGTCACCGGCTTCATCATTGGCTTTAGAAGCAACTTCTTTAACCATCTGTGCGCCCATGTTTTCGAATTTATCTTCTAATTCGATTTCTTTGGCAACAGATACACCATCTTTGGTGATCGTTGGCGCGCCGAATGATTTGTCTAATACAACGTGACGCCCTTTTGGACCTAATGTTACTTTTACTGCATTAGCGAGAATATTGACACCGTTAAGCATTTTGCTACGTGCGTCATCAGAAAAACGTACTTCTTTTGCTGACATAATAAATTTCCTTTAAAAATAAGCTTACGTGCGATTACGAATCGTCACGACAAAAATGAATGAATAAGTATTATTCAACGATGGCTAGGATATCGCCTTCACTTAGGATCAGGACTTCTTCGCCGTCGATTTTTTCAGACTTCACGCCGTAACCTTCACTGAAGATAACCGTATCGCCAACTTTAACAGCAAGTGCTTGCACGTCACCATTTTCTAAAATACGACCATTACCCACAGCGATAACTTCACCACGAGTTGATTTTTCAGCAGCAGAACCCGTTAATACAATACCACCGGCTGACTTACTTTCGTGTTCAGCACGTTTGATAATAACGCGATCATGTAAAGGACGAATTGCCATTTTTATTTCTCCGATTTTCAATTATTTAATGATAATAACAAACCCACAATTAGGCTGGCTTTGATCGCTAAATAGATAATTACTTAGCTATGTTCGTTGATATGGCGTTAATAGAAAATGTTTCAAGGGAGGGAGGTGAAAAATTTTCCCTTTTTTTATCAAAAATGACGCCAAAAGGGAAAATTACGAGATAAGGGCATCCTTGGTTACAAATTAGCTTCCACCGGCTGGCCATTGTGCTTATACAAAATACCGTCTTTCATCACCATGTCGACATTTTGCAACAGGTTAATATAGCGGAGCACATCGCCTTTAACAGCAATAATATCAGCGAGTTTTCCTTTAGAAATCGTACCTGTCTGATCCGCTACGCCCATCATCACTGATGGCCAATATGTTGCAGCACGAATGGTGTACATAGGATCAAAACCAAAATCATCTACCCACACCGCTAATTCATTCCACGTGCTTTGGCAATGGAACTTAGTCGGAATACCGCTATCGGTGCCCACAAGTAATATCACACCCGCGTCTTTTAACTGTTTGACCTTATGCTCCAACGTCGGTTGACGCATGGGTGTCAGTTGCATGTATTCCAGTTGACCAGGATTAGTTAATGATGCTTTGATATCCGCAATTGTGTCTTGTTTCAAGCCGCGCTGCCAACACGTGTTATCAAGTTTTTCTGGATTAGCGACCGTCCGAGAATAATTAAATAACCCCTCGACAGTAGGTGTCCAATACAAAGGCCCACCGGCAATCCGGCCCTTAGCAGTGCGCTCTTTAAGCATAACCATGATGTCTTCCGGGTATTCTGGCGCAGTGGTTAAGCCCGTATGTTCAAAGTTATCAATACCGATCTCTAGTCCTCGTCGGATTTCATCCGGTTTATGGGAATGACCCACGACTTTAAGCCCGTGCTTATGGGCTTCATCAACAACGGCTTGCGCAACTTCCAATGACATCACATCATGATCAATCAATTTGATCACATCCACACCCGCTTTTGCTAACTGACTGACTTTGGCTTGTGCTTGAGCCACATCCGCCACTCCCCAGCGATAACGTTCAGTGCCAGGATAAGGTTCGTGTTGAATAAATGGGCCGGAGATATACAAACGTGGGCCTGGGATTTCTCCGTTATTGATTCGGCGTTTAACTGATAATGAAGGCTCTAGAGGCGCACCTAGATCACGCGTACTCGTGACGCCAGCTAACAACAGTTGCACGGCACTAGCCGGCATAATTTCATCGGCTAATCGGTCTTTGTACGTTGGATGCCAATGGGCGTAATCAGCATGACCATTTAGCATTAAGTGTGCATGCGCTTCCCATAAGCCGGGCAGCACATCCATCCCTTCAGTGGAAATAACGGTATAACCATCGGGCACCGGTAATGTAGCTACCGTGCCCACAGATTGGATGACATTATCTTTAATTAAAATGACGCTGTTAGCTAGGGGTTGATGACCGAAACCATCGATTAATCGACCTCCCACTAACGCTTTGTACTCTTGGGCTGAGGCAACAAAGCTGGAGGCAAATAAAGTAGAACAGAATAAAGACATTCGACAGATATTACGAACATTCATATAAGACTCTTTATAGTTAGTATCTAAGAAACTCTAGATTATCAATTCAGCGCCAGTTTGCAACTATTTGTCATTTCGTCCTGAGTCAGACGTGTTTTCAGGTTTATTTGTGTCGTCGGCTTGCAGAGGTATTTGCACAGAATCTGCTTGCCCAGTCTCCCGAAACTCACCATCAATAATATCATCATTTTGCGCATAGGTTTGACTAAAACCGGACTGAGAAAAATGCGCCGATGCATGCATTTTGCCGTTAAGTGCATGAAACAACACGCCACCAATTTTTTTACGCGTATATGGCAATGTTAGCAATAATCCAAACACGTCAGTAATGAAACCTGGCGTCACAAGCAAAACCCCCGCTACCAATAATAGCAACCCTGAACCAATTTCTTCGGCAGGGACTTGTCCTTGCTGCATTTTTAACTGTGCTTGTGCCAACGTTGATACGCCTTCACGCTTCACCAAATACGCACCGATCATGGCTGAGAGAATGACGAGCAATACCGTATTCCATCCACCAATAATTTCTCCCACGTTAATGAGAACAGCGATTTCTGCGATCGGCATGATCACAAACAACAAAAATAATTTACCCAAAAGACTTCCTTAAGTTTCGTTTAATCCACACTTGCTAAAGTTATGTTACTGTAATTGATTGAAAGCCGATATGAAAGCGAGGTAGACTTTTATCGGTCTTTTAATTTAATCCATCTTTTTTAATCTGAGAATCAATTAACATTATGCCTAAATCACTTTATATTCGCGCATTACATGTCTTGCTCATTGGCATGTTAAGTCTTACAGCAGTGTTTACTACCTCGATAGTTGCCGCGCAAACTCAGGCTCTTAATTCTATATTTGATGACGAACCGCAATTTCTCAAGGTTGACGAAGCCTTTAACATGGATTTCTCGCAAAAAAATGGCCAATTAAGCGTTAACTGGTCGATTGCTGATGGTTATTATTTGTACAAAAAACAATTTAAGACGGTCACTAAAAACGCGACAATCGGTGAGCCTAATTACAGCCCTGCTCCGACCCAAATAGAAGATGAATTTTTTGGCATTTCTGATGTGTTTTTTAACCACGTTGATGTTACTTATCCTATTATCGAATCCATTACGGACGGCGTCGTTAAAATTCGTTTCCAAGGCTGTGCAGAAGCTGGCCTATGTTACCCGCCAACCACCAAAGTGATCTATCTATCGGCAGTGACAAATAATGAGCAATCCTCCGCAGCTCAATTCGCAGCAAGCTCTATCGCTAGCGACACGCCATCTTCATC
>DBBN01000041.1 GCA_002292215.1 Glaciecola sp. UBA983
GCCGATTGGGATAATCCTAATCTAGGTGGTCAAGCTGGTCAAACTGCAGTAACTGAAGCCGTTACTTACAGCTTGGATGGCGGTGAAAATCTACAATTCACGCCAGCGGATACAGCACTTTATGAGTTCATTTTCGACGCTGCAGATATGGATAATCAAACGCTATTAATTAGCAAAGATAACCCATTCTTTGGTACTCAAGTCTACTTACGTGGTGGCATGAACGACTGGGGCACTGCAAACGCAATGACTTATGTCGGCGATAAAGTCTTTACGGCTTATATCGATGTTGCAGCAGGGGATTATGAGTTCAAAGTTGCTTCAGAAGATTGGTCAACGGTAGATTTTGGTGCGCCGGAAAATACTGATGAAGCTCGTAACATGGTACCGGGTGATGTGTTTGACACTAGCACCGGTGGTGGCGATAACTTCCGTCTAGCAATAACTGACGCCGAAGAGTATGCGTTTATCTTTGATACTTCTGGTATGACTAATACGATTGCTGTTTTCAAATCTCAGTTCTTTGGTGCTACTCCAGTATATTTACGTGGTGGCATGAATGGTTGGGGTACAGATAATCAGTTTATCTATAGTCAAGGTGAGTATAGTCTAACGTTAGATGTTTCTGCTGGTAGCGTTGAATTTAAGGTTGCTGATGCAGACTGGGCTAATATTAATATTGGTGCAGTTGATGGCGATAACAAAGCCGTGACGTTAGGAGCACCATTAATGATGCTTCAAGGTAGCAATGATAACTTAGTGTTAGATGCACCTGCGACAGGTTCATATACCTTTACGGTACGTGGTCCAAACCCACTATCACCGACGGTGACAGTGACGCAAAACTAAATTGTGTGTGCAATGAGATTAACTATCTAATCGGTTAATCTCTTTATAAAAGTCAAACCGCTCTATGCTCTATGCATATGAGCGGTTTTTTTATGCCAATATCCGTTATCGATAGGCTCCAGCAATCGGGCAATTACCGATCACATCGTTGGTTGCGACTGGCTG
The DNA here is from genome assembly GCA_002292215.1 of Glaciecola sp. UBA983. Taxonomy (GTDB): domain Bacteria; phylum Pseudomonadota; class Gammaproteobacteria; order Enterobacterales; family Alteromonadaceae; genus Opacimonas. The sequence goes on from DBBN01000041.1 coordinate 1,015, forward strand.
TTAATTAGCGTTAGCCTGTGTGATGGTATGGATCAAAGTATCGAGGACACCATCAGTTTGTTGTTGAATATCTGTCACTTGGACGTCAATTAGCATATCAGGAATGACTCCTTGATTAGGGATTGAGCTTAATTCACTCGATGATATTCCACTAGGTAAGTATTTAAAAATCGGAATATCGATTTCGATTTGCGTATTGGGTAAAGTTAAGAAGAATATACCCCCACCATTAATACCGCGCAAATTACCGCCTGTAGGCTGGCCGACTATCGTGGCTAAACCTTGGTCTTGATATTGTTTAGCTAACATAAATGTTGCCGACGCATTGGCGCCATCGACTAACAGCCAAACTTTGCCTGTAAATGGTTTTTCTACTGGCGTTAAGTTAGGCATTGGCATGCTCGTTTGAGTATATAAACGTTGATCCCAAGTGTTTAAATATGGCTTAATTGACTGTGGAACCAAAGGGAACGGTCGTTGTGGAGTAAATGGTAACGATTGATTCACCGTCGCTGATAAATACTCACCTAACTGTAACATTGGTAAATCTAAACCACCCCCATTGCCGCGTATGTCAATAATGAGATCTTGCACTGCAGCATCGTTAAACAATGTAAATGCTTGGGTATAAAACGCCGGCCAATCAAAATCTATATTATATGTCGCAAAAGTACCGATTTTAAGATAGCCAATTTGATTATTGTTAACGGTGCTATATTGCAAGCTATTGCGGATATTTGCTAAGTCAGGGAGCTGTTGATAGAGAGCTACTTGGCGTTGTTTTAAGGTACTACCGGACACATCAACAATTAACTGTCTACCTGTATTAGGTAAGCGCAAGGTTAATTTATAGGTAGTTTCATCTTGATTTTGGCCAAACAATAAAGGGAAATAAGCATCAAATAGTTGATAACTTGTAGTAGGTAATAACTGTGTTAGATATGAAAGTCGCGCGGCATTATCGCCATCAACGCTGAGATAGGGGGCAAGCTGTTGGTTAATCGTAGCAACTTCTATATTGTTAATTGCGATGATTTCTGTACCGGGTCGAATAATCGATTTATCGGATAAGTTATGGCTTATGTACCAGCGGCCAGCAAGATTTTGAAATAACAATGGCAGCTTATTTGCTGGTGCTAATGTCAGTTGATCGATGAACGCACTCTGATTATAAATACCAGTGTGTGTATGACCGCAGTGTAAACTCGCAGCGAGTTTACTAAAACTTAAATACGCGTCCTTGACAGATAATGCTTGGGCAAAGTCTTGTTTGGTTTGAGAAAATATTTGATTGAGTTGGGTTTCATCTAAATACCGATCAGCACCTGCATGCACTTGAGTCATGGCTATACGTGCAATTGCTAAATCAGCTTGAAGCTGGGCAGGCGTATAAGAGTCAACATCACTAAAGTTAATCGTGTCAGGGACGCCGAAGGTATGTTTGGCTTGGGTATGGGCACTAGTGAGTTTAGTTTGACGAAACCCTTGGATCGGCTCAAGTTCTATTACATCAGCTTGACCCAGCTGCTCAGCGGGTGCGAGTGTGACCAATTGATAGCGAATAGTTTGCCCGACTTGCGTCGCAGGCAGCCATAACGAAAGTTGGTAATGATCACCTTGGCGAATTAATTCTATGGGGGTATCCATACTCAACGGTTGCGTTTGCCCAATAATATACAGTCCAGTTTGATCCGGAGAATGCACATTGATACTTAAGGTATTGGCAATTACAGAGGTGCTAAAAAAGCAGGAGAAACAAACACAAATTACAGCAGCCATTGCTTTCATTTTACATATCCTTATATGACAGATGCATTAATATAGCATAACTTTGATAGTAGGCTAGCGGAACTTTAAACTGGCTTTCGTCTGTAAGACTGTCATAGTAAATACATAAAAATTGTAGGAATTGTCATCGAAAAAATAGTAAGGTATTGAAATTAGATAAGTATGAGAGCTTTGTGAAATGAAACTATCTTTTAGTTACTATGCGGTCTGCATAATAAGTTGTTAGGTTTTTAATGGAATTTGTTGTAGGAATATTGTCAATAGTAATATATTTGATTGTTGGATTTGTGGTTGGTTTTGTAACCACCTCTCATCATTATGTGTTGGCTGGATATAGACCAAAAACATCGAATAAGTTAATTTTATTTTTAGCCAGACCAACAAGAGATATTACAGGTTTTCAAAAATTAATTTATGCATTAGCAATGATAATTTGGGTTCCAATATTCTTTACGCTTATAGCCTTACCTATTATACTCTCAGGGAAGTATGCGCCTGAAATGACTACGTATATATTAATCGGGTTAATTCCTATTGGCTTTGTTGGTAAACTCATAGGTGCAAAAAAATGGGAAAGTCTTGTGTAAAGAAAACCTAACAAGAAATGAAACAAGGACAAAAAACAGTTG
>DBBN01000125.1 GCA_002292215.1 Glaciecola sp. UBA983
CATAATAATGTTTTAATTTTTTGCGCGATAACGCGTTCATCCCTGCGCTCATTAATAAACCAGGTATTTGCAGGGCTTTGTGTTCAAATCGAGTTAAACCTTTGGCACGTGCTACAATAAAATGTGCTTTGACCCGTTCATTGTTAAGGATTTCTGCAACGCCCGTCTGCCCCATTAATTGATCCATAATAGTATAAACACTTTGCGTAATATCAAATGGCGAAGGCTTGTCATTATATACGGTGTTAGCATAATAATGTGCCAACCGATTAATCGCAGCTTTGGGATCGTTCTGCGCCATACATGCCGCCCTAAACGCACCCGCAGAACTACCGACTACGTGTAGTTTATGTGCCGTGTTGGCAAAAAATTCAGGGATAATAACCCGATCTAATCCTGCTAATACAAACCATTTAGGACCTCCTGACGCACCTAAAATAGTATCAAACAATTCAGGTGCAAACCCTTCATTAGTAATCCGTTGTAACGCCTTAGGGCCAGCATATATATCGAGCATTGTTATCCACTCCCGCGTAATTGTTAAAATATTGTGTCACTAACCAGTACGAAAGTCACATTTTGGATCAATAATCTCTTACAAAGGCAAAATGATATCCACATTAAATTTCAAGTTGACAAACATCTCAAAACCATTTGTTTTTGCAAAAATACTGTGCTCTACATTACTAATTTATAGCAACATGCGTAAAATTAAGGACATTACTGAACAACGCATTCTAATCAGAATTAGCATATAAAATTCATTTTACTTCATCTTGAGCAAATAACCGACAAACCGCATAAAACATGACCTGCACAAATATAGTGCGGTATTAACTTACTGTTTATAACGCAACCAATTTAATCATTATTCATTGAAAATAAATTCAATTATAGGTTTGATAAGAAAAGTCAACAAACAAAATAGCACAAAAAACAACCAACCGGTTTAAACCCCTATTCTATCTAAACTTTAGTCCTTTAATTTTTTATGTCCACAAAGTTATCCACAGATTCAGTGGATAAGTCAGCAAATCAATGTAAGATATTTCCTACAACATTAAATTAACAAAATCAGCTGTTACTTATTTGTTTCACTTGAACACGGATAATGTCGGACAACTCAATATATTTTTTATCTTTCTCGGTGAATATTGTAATATATGGATACATAAATATTAGTGACGGATTGACCAAGAATGACAAATCTTTATGGCATCAAAAACTGCGATACAATGAAAAAAGCCATGCGTTGGTTGAGTGATAATAATATAGATTATACTTTCCACGATTATCGTAAAGAGGGAATTGACGCTCAGTGGATTACAGATATGTTAACTAACATTGAGTTAGATGTTTTTATTAATAAACGTGGTACTACGTTTAGGCAACTCGATGACGATGTAAAGGCTGCACTTACAGTTGCAAGCGCCATACCTTTATTGCTAGCACAACCTGCTATGATAAAACGCCCGGTATTAATTCATGGTGACAAAATAGAGATAGGCTTTAAACCTGACGCATATAAACATATTTTTCTATAACCTTATTATCTAAATTGTATCCCCTAACCTGTAACATTTAACCTTTAACGATAAAGTACACAATATATGAATGATGTAATCGCACTTTGCCAAGCCCTTATCCAAGAACCGTCAGTGACTCCAGAAGACAAAGCCTGTCAGCCTATGATGGCGGATCGCTTAATACCTCTAGGTTTTGGGATTGAAACTATGGTGTTTCATGACACGACAAATATGTGGGCGCGAAAAGGCACGCAAGCTCCTCTATTTTGTTTTGCTGGCCATACAGATGTAGTGCCAACTGGTCCTGCTGACAAATGGCAACACCCTCCCTTTGCTGCGCAAATCCATGATGGCTATATTTGGGGGCGTGGCGCTGCAGACATGAAAGGCAGTCTTGCAGCGATGGTAGTCGCAACCGAGCAGTTTGTCGCAGATTATCCCGATCATAAAGGCTCAATAGCCTATCTCATTACCTCTGACGAAGAAGGTCCGTTTATTAACGGTACGACCAAAGTCATTGATACGTTAGAAGCACGTAATGAAAAAATCGATTACTGCGTGGTAGGTGAACCATCAAGCACCACTTTGGTCGGGGATGTGGTCAAATATGGGCGCCGTGGTTCTTTAACCGGTGATCTAATTGTAAAAGGTAAACAAGGTCATGTTGCCTACCCTCACCTAGCGGACAATCCTATACATAATGTGGCTGCTGCAATTGATGAACTCAGTAAAACTAAGTGGGATAATGGCAACAGTGCGTTTCCAGCCAGTACATTTCAAGTCTCTAACTTTAATGCAGGAACCGGTGCAGGGAATGTGATCCCTGGAGAGTGTCATATCTGTTTTAACTTTCGCTTTTGTACCGAACAAACGTTTGAATCCTTACAGCGACAAGTGTATCAGATCTTAGATAGATACAAGCTTGATTACACCATTGACTGGACGTTCAACGGCTTACCGTTTTTGACCGAATCAGGCACATTGGTTGATGCTACGGTTGCAGCAATCAAACATGTAACGGGACGAGATACGGAATTATCCACTGCTGGCGGTACATCTGACGGGCGTTTCATTGCTCCCACTGGTGCACAAGTAATTGAATTAGGTCCTATCAATGCCACCATCCATCAAATAGATGAACGCGTTAAAGCTGATGATTTAGTACAACTAGCTGATATGTATTATCACATTTTAGTTAACACACTAGGTAACCAATAAACATGACGCATTGCGATCCACTTGGGGCAAAAGCTGACGGTTCTACTAAGATGTCGTTAACGGATAATGATCGCCGCCTGTATGGTATCGATGACTCACATCTGTTAACCATTGCTTCAGTTTTACCTGATAACGGCTCGGATCGCCATCGTTTACAACCGGCTGCGGTACATGCGTTTATTACATTACAAACAGCTGCATCTGCCGCAGGCATTGATTGTCAGATCATGAGTAGTTACCGTAGTTTTGCGCAACAACAATCTATTTGGGATCGAAAATGGCAAGGTGAATTACCAATATTAGATGCTGAGCATCAACCGTTGGATATTACCTTAATGACTGACGTAGAAAAAATGCACAGTATTTTGCGGTGGTCAGCATTACCAGGTGGTTCACGACATCATTGGGGCACTGATTTTGATGTCATTGACCGTCAATCGGTTAATGCGTGCCAGCATGAAATTCAATTAGTTGAGGCGGAATACGCCCAAGATGGTGTATGCGGCAACTTAAGCCAATGGCTAGTCGCACATGCTCATGAATATGGGTTTTATCGTCCTTATGCACAATATCATGGGGGTATTGGCTGCGAGCCTTGGCATTATAGTTTTGAGCCTCTTGCACAAGGTATCATGCAGGCATTGTCATTATCGACAATCACTTACCTCATTAAAGACAGTGATATTAAAGGTAAAGACGTTATACTAGCTAATATAGAAATGATATTTTCACGTTATATTCTTAATCAACAACAAATATAACCCTTTTACTTTTGCCTTAGGGATCAAGCATGTCATTGACTGTCATTATTATTATTATCGTTGCGGCGTTGGCATTTATTTTGTCGAATATCATTACGTTACAAAAATCTAAGAGTTTTAGCTTACCGGATTCGTATAAAGCACGTAAAGCTGCTGAGGCTGAGCATTTGGCGCAAGCACAAAAGAATGCTGCAGCAAAAGGTGCAAATAAGCGCACACCAGATACCGAAACAAGTAAAACCCCGCAAGGTTACGAGAATGATTATGCACAAGAAGATAAGCAGGATAATTGGTAATTATTGGCCTAAATTAGGGAAAATGGCCAAACGTCGTCTAAAACTATCCGACTCAATATAAAAGATTCGATCCAAATAACGGGTTATTTAAACGTCACCGCAGTACCACTAATACTGACTAAAAACATACCGTTTGATTGGCCTAACACTTCATAATCAATATCAATTCCTACAACCGCATCAGCGCCAATAGCACGAGCATCTTCTTCAAGTTCTTGAAAAGCAATTTTTCGCGCATTATTAAGCTCATTTTCATATGCACCAGAGCGACCGCCAACTAAATCACGAACAGATGCAAAGATATCTTTCACAAAATTCGCACCGGTAATGGCCTCTCCAACAACAATACCGTGATACTGAGCAATTGAGCGTCCTTCAATTGAAGGTGTAGTCGTTAAAATCATAAAAGTTCCTTTATCTTCGCATGAGCAAGTATTTGATTAATGAGTATTTGTGCATCAGCCTCTGAATAAGCAATAGTTGGCAAGTGCCCCCATACTGGAGCTGGCCAAGCCTTGTCTTGCTCAAAGCGTGCAATATGATGTATGTGTAATTGACGAACCACATTACCTAAAGCCGCAACATTTAATGTTGTCGGCGTATAGATGTCGAGCAACGCTTGACTCAGCGCATTTGATTCAGCTAAAACACTAGCCTGTTGGGTATCAGACAACTGACAAGTTTCACTGATATCAGCAACACGAGGCACTAAAATAAACCACGGATACTGGTTATCATTCATCAATAATAACTGAGATGTTGGCAGATTGGCGACAAAATATGTATCGTTTTGTAAACGCGCATCTAAGTTAAACATCAAATTGACACTCCTTTTCAGTAACGGGGACAACCGTTAATAATGCCCGCTGCCCTAGCGCAACGTTAGCATTGGGGAAAACAATTGCTTCAGCATCTTGGACACAAGAATAAGAACGCAGTAACGTACCTTGGGCATCATACTCGCTAGCTAATACATCGCCTTGATTAAACGCCGTAAAGTTTGGCGTATTATCAGGAAAGTGAAATTTAAAATCTTCAGTATGACGCAGGATCATTTGTTTGATCCGAAATAAAACCGGCATGGTGCTTACACTTTCAACACTTTCAACACTCACCAAATCAAATAATGCCGTGCGCGCTTGCGCAAAATCAGCCATATTATTGTGCCCAAACGGTTTTACTTTTCCTAGTTCTACGGTAAAACTATGTACCCCGCAGTGTAACGAAGAAAAATATGAATACGTAGTAGTGGGTGATTCAGAAAATAACACCGCTTGAATACCTGCTTTAGCTAACCATAATAGCTGGGTTTTAGAGTAAGCTTTACCATGTAAAAAAGGATACACCGCAAAACGCGGATACGCAGAATCCTTTATCGCAGTATGTAAATCATAATGATAACAGATGGCTGGATCGTCGGCTTGCGCAAAAAACGCAATGGTCAGTTGTTCTAATTGATTGGCACGCACCCGTTCAGGATTATCCTGCGGGGAATGCGCCCCACAAAACAAACGATTCATGTTTTCACTTATAAACCGTTGAGCAATATCCATAGCTGGTAAATTAGCAAATTGCACCATCAAACGCACCGTCAAACTGAGCGTTTGCGCTAACAGTGCTTCAACTAATTCATCGCAAATTTCAATTGGAGCGGTTTCATTACCATGCACCCCACACGAATATAATACATGGCTACCTTTACCTTGCTGATAAGCGTTAGGGATAAATTCAATAATGCCAGCAGTATGCACAACAACGCGAGTTTTATTCGGTAACACCCACTCCTGAACTTGACTAAACTGTTCAGGGGCGGTGCGCGAACAATGTAAAAAATTGTCGCGCTGATTAGCAAATGATGGCATGGGTAACATTACTCAAAAATTGAATTAATGAGCTATTTTACGTGACATGACTCAAGATTCCAAATGCGTTCTACATAATCTTTAATTGAACGGTCAGAAGTAAATTTCCCCATCTTCGCCGTATTCAAAATAGCCATACGCGCCCAATCACTTTGATCGCGATAAGCCGCATCAACGCGCTCTTGCGCTTTTGAATAGCTATCATAATCTGCTAAACATAAATACGGATCGCCACCATCAAGTAAGCTGTATTTAATTGAAGACAATGCACGCGGTTTACCAGGTGTAAAGTAATCGGTATCTAACCAATCAATCACTGCTTTTAACTCTGGATTTTTATAGTAGTAATCATAAGGATTATATCCTTTGGCATTCAATGCTTGCACTTCATCAACCGTTAAACCAAAGATGAAGATATTATCTTCCCCTACTTCTTCGGCAATTTCGATATTGGCACCATCTAATGTGCCAATCGTTAATGCACCATTGAGGGATAACTTCATGTTACCAGTACCCGATGCTTCTTTACCGGCTGTAGAGATCTGCTCTGATACATCTGCCGCAGGGATCATTTTCTCGGCTAACGACACGCGATAATTAGGTAAAAATACAACTTTAATTTTACCGTTAACACGTGGGTCATTATTCACTTTTTCTGCGACAGCATTGATTGCATAGATAATATCTTTGGCTAGTTTATAACCTGGAGCGGCTTTAGCACCAAAAATAAATACACGAGGATGCATGTCATAACTTGGGTCTGCTAACAAGCGACGATACAGCGCTAAAATATGTAATAAGTTTAAATGTTGACGTTTGTATTCATGTAAGCGTTTAATTTGTACATCAAAAATCGCTTTAGTATCAACATCAATACCCGTCAGAGCTTTGATTTCAGCCGCTAACAATGCTTTGTTTTCTTGCTTCACTTTCATGAATTGTTTTTGGAACGTTTTGTTCGTTGCGTGCTTTGCTAAACCCGTTAATTTATCAAGATCTAATGGCCAATCAGCACCAATTTTCTTATCTATTAAGCTAGATAATTTTGGATTACAGGCTTTTAACCAACGACGTGGCGTTATCCCATTAGTGACATTCTTTAATTTTCCTGGCCACATGGTTTCAAATTCAGGGAATAGATTTTCTTTAACCAATTTAGAATGGATCTCAGCAACACCATTAACTGCAAAAGAACCAATGACAGAAAGATTCCCCATGCGTACCATTTTTTCATCGGCTTCTTCGATGATAGATAATTTGGCTTTCATGGCATTATCACCCGGCCAGACTTTTTCTACTTCATCAAGGAAACGATGGTTAATTTCATAGATAATTTCAATATGACGCGGTAAGATTTTTTCAATCATACGCACTGGCCATTTTTCTAATGCTTCTGGTAATAATGTATGATTGGTATAAGCAAACACTTTTGAACTGATCGCCCATGCACTATCCCAATCTAATTCAGCACGGTCAACTAAGATCCGCATTAACTCTGGAATAGCAATTGCCGGATGTGTGTCATTTAACTGGATCACGACTTGATCAACAAAGCGGCTCCAATCATCACCATGTGCACGTTTGTATCGACGAATAATATCTTTGAGTGAACACGCACTAAAGAAATACTGTTGGATCAGTCTTAATTCTTTACCTGCTTCGGTTTCATCATTTGGATAAAGTACTTTAGAAATGGTTTCTGCTTGCACGTTTTCACGCTGCGCATCCACATAACCGCCAGCATTAAATACATCCCAATTGAAATAATTTGACGCTTCAGATTGCCATAAACGTAATACGTTGACGGTTTTACCTTCATAACCCACAACAGGAATATCCCAAGGTACCCCTTTGACAATCATACTTGGATGCCATTCTTTTTGAATGCCGCCGTTTTTACCGTATTTAGTTTCTACGTAACCATATAATTGAATTTCTTGAATTGACTCAGGACGGCAAATTTCCCACGGATTACCGTAATCACGCCAGCTATCAGGGCGCTCAATTTGTTCGCCATTGCGTATTTCTTGACGGAACAAGCCATGTTCATAATGCAATCCATATCCGATTGCAGGTAATTCTAGCGTTGCAAGTGAATCAATATAACAAGCAGCTAAACGACCTAAACCGCCATTACCTAACGCCATGTCAGGTTCTTCTTCTAATATATCCGTTAAGTTGACGCCTAACTCTGTTAACGCTTCTTGAGCTTGCTCAAACACACCAAAGTTATGCATGTTATTGGATAATAAACGCCCCATTAAAAACTCAGCAGAAAAATAATGGACTGCACGTGTATCATTGAGATAATGAGCTTTTTGGGTTTTACGTAGACCTTCTAAGACCATTTCTTGAATTGCTGCACTCGTGGCTTTCCACCACGCATGATTATTGGCTTTGTTTTCATCAGTCCCTAAGGTGCTATGGAGATGGCGCACAATGGCGTCTTTAAATTCTTTCTTGGATAAAACAGGGGTAGTCGATGGCATAATGATTTCTCTTGAAAAAGTGACTTTATCTAACTGATAAACGAAAAAATAAAATATATGTGTTTAATATAGCAAGACTTGAGACGACTTTATGTAAAATATTTGTTAAATATCAAAGAAAATTGGATGAATACGAATTCAGCACGACCCTTATTAACAATGTGATAACAATATAAATCAAAATAATTAACAAGCGGTCATTTAAAAACTATTTAAACACTATTTACATACTCATTAAGAGCTTTATTTCGGTGATAAACATCCCGATTTTATATTATGCGATGACACTTTCTACTAATGCTTGAGCATCAGCGAGTAATCGATCTAAATGTTCTGCTGAAATAAAGCTCTCAGCATAAATTTTATAGACATTTTCGGTCCCTGATGGACGCGCAGCAAACCAGCCATTTTCAGTTGAAACCTTTAACCCGCCTATTGCGGCACCGTTACCTGGCGCATGAGTTTGTTTGCTGATTATCGTTTCACCCGCAATACTATCTGCTGTCACTGCATCCGCAGTCATCGACGATAAAACCTGTTTTTGCGCTAATGTCGCAGCCACATCGATGCGTTTATAGTGTGGTGTACCAAATTTTTCGGTTAATGCATGATAACGTTGTGCTGGATCTTGTCCCGTCACGGCTGTCATTTCTGCAGCGAGCAAACATAAGATAAAGCCGTCTTTGTCTGTTGCCCATGGCGTGCCATCAAGACGCAAGAAGATCCCCCCTGCACTTTCTTCACCAGCAAAACCGATTGATTGATTT
>DBBN01000095.1 GCA_002292215.1 Glaciecola sp. UBA983
TACTGGTGAAAATTTTGCAGAATTACTAGATCAAAGCTTTCAAGAAATGGCAAGTATTGAAGGTTCAGTAGTATCTGGAACAGTTTTATCAATTGAAAAAGATATGATTTTAATAGACGTAGGACTTAAATCTGAAGGAAGAGTCTCCTTAAGAGAGTTTGGAAATAGTGAAGATGACATTCAAATTAAGTCAGGTGATATAGTTGAAGTCTATATTGAAAGATTAGAAGATATAAATGGGCATGCTGTTTTAAGTCGTGAGAAAGCAAAAAGAGAAGAATCATGGATTAACTTAGAAAAGGCTCTTGAAGAACAAAAGAGGGTTAACGGGGTTATATTTGGGAAAGTTAAAGGCGGTTTTACAGTTGATCTTGAAGGTGCAACTGCTTTTTTACCAGGAAGTCAAGTTGACATTAGACCAATAAAAGACTTGGGTGCTTTAATGGGTACTCCTCAACCATTTCAAATTTTAAAAATGGATAGAAGAAGAGGTAATATCGTAGTTTCAAGAAGAGCTGTACTTGAAGATAGTAGAGCTGAAGCTAAATCTGAACTAGTTGCAAATTTACAAGAAGGTCAAGTGTTACAAGGTATTATCAAAAATATAACCGATTATGGTGCGTTCGTTGACTTAGGTGGTGTTGATGGTTTACTACACATTACTGATATGGCTTGGAAACGCGTTAAGCACCCAAGTGAGATCGTTAATGTTGGTGACGAAATCAATGTTAAAGTACTTAAGTTTGACAAAGATAAGTCTCGTGTTTCATTAGGTATGAAGCAAATGGGTAACGATCCATGGCAAGAAATTGCTGCACGTTTCCCAGAGAACAGCCGTTTATCTGGTGCAGTAACTAACCTAACTGACTATGGTTGTTTCGTAGAAATTGAAGACGGTGTAGAAGGTCTTGTACACGTTTCTGAAATGGATTGGACTAACAAAAACATCCACCCATCTAAAGTTGTTAACTTAGGTGATGTGGTTGAAGTAATGGTTCTTGAAATTGACGAAGAGCGTCGTCGTATCTCTCTAGGTCTTAAGCAATGTATCCCGAACCCATGGGAAGAGTTTGCTAAGTCATACAATAAAGGCGATAAAGTATCTGGTAAGATCAAGTCAATCACTGACTTTGGTATCTTCATCGGTCTTGACGGCGGCATTGATGGTCTAGTTCACTTATCTGACATCGCTTGGAATAAGACTGGCGAAGAAGCGGTACGTGACTTTAAGAAAGGTGATGAAATTCACGCAGTAGTATTACAAGTTGATCCAGAGCGTGAGCGTATCTCTCTTGGCGTTAAGCAAATTGATGAAGACCCGTTCAATCAGTATCTAGCTGATTTCACTAAAGGTACAATTGTCACTGGTACTATCACAGCTGCTGATGCTAAAGGTGTTACTGTACACTTAGCTGACGAAGTTGAAGGTTATATCCGTGTTGGCGATTTATCTCGTGACCGTGTTGAAGACGCCTCTGAAGTTGTCACTGTTGGTGATAGCATTGAAGCTAAATACACTGGCGTTGACCGTAAGAATCGCGTTGTTACTCTATCTGTTAAGGCGAAAGACCAAGCAGAAGAGAAAGATGCACTTGAGAAAGTCAATCAAACAAATGATGACCAAGGTTCAACTAACGCAATGGCAGAAGCTTTCAAAGCAGCCAAAGGCGAGTAATCTTTTAGTCTGAAAATATAAAGGTGTAACAGCAACTTAACTTGCGTTACACCTTTTTTTCTGTAACTCTTATAAGACACAACAATTATTTAGCTAAATAAGGCTCCAATAATGACTAAATCCGAATTGATCGAAAAACTTATGTCTAGCTATGACGAAGTACAGACTCGTGATATTGAAGTTGCAGTAAAAGAATTATTAGAGTTCATGGCGCAAACATTACAGCGCGGTGAACGAATTGAAATTAGAGGTTTCGGTAGCTTTTCTTTGCATTATCGTGCCCCTCGTACTGGTCGTAATCCAAAGACCGGTGAATTGGTCGAATTGACGGGCAAATACGTTCCGCATTTTAAACCAGGAAAAGAATTACGAGATCGCGTAGATTTTTCTTAATTCAGCGTAACAAAAGGGACAAATTGTGAAGGGATTATTTACTTTTTTAGTACTCATCATCGTACTCGTTATCGCGATTATCATTGGCTCACGAAATCAAGAGCTGATCACCATTAACTATTTGATTGCACAATCTGAATTACGTGAATCAACGTTAATGGCTATTATTTTATCCTTAGGGATTGTCATCGGGATGTTGACAATGTTTGGTAGTTGGTTAAAGTTATCTTGGCAAGTGAAAAGCCTTAAAAACCAAGTAAAGCGTTTATCAAAAGAAGACTAATCAACCATGCTTGAATTGTTGTTTTTACTGCTCCCCGTTGCAGCAGGTTATGGCTGGATGATGGGGCGAAACAGTGTACGCAATGCCCAACGTAAACAATCAAGCATCCTCTCCAAACACTATTATAAAGGCCTTAATTTTCTATTATCTGATCAACCTGACAAAGCGGTTGATACCCTGATAAAAATGATTTCATTAAACAATGATACGGTTGAAACCCACATTGCGATGGGCAATTTTTTCCGTCACCGTGGCGAGTTAGACCGAGCGATCCGCATTCACCAAAACTTAGTTAGTCGTGATGAACTCCAAGGCACTCCACGTGAAAATGCATTAAGTGAGCTCGGACGCGATTACATGTTGGCAGGCTTTTTAGAGCGTGCTGAAAACTCATATTTAAAACTGCTCGATAGCGATAAGCATCGTCCTGCAGCACAACAATATCTTTTTGAGATATATCAAACCACTAAAGAGTGGGATAAGGCCATAGATTTATCTCAACGTATGCTCAGTGTTGATGACCAGCAACCCGAAGTAGCACACCAGTTGTCCCATTTTTATTGCGAAAAAGCCCAGCAGTTCGTTAAACTTAGCGATTACTCTAATGCCATTCCTTTTTTACATAAATCTATTGATGTTGATGAACACGCAGTACGTCCTTGGTTAATGCTAGGGCGCATTTATATCGAGTCGCAAGAATACCAAAAAGCAGCCGATGCTTTAAACCAAGTACCGAGCAGAGACATTACGTGGTTCTCAGAGGCCGTTCCTCTATTAGAGCAATGCTCGGCAGCCCTAAACGATGATGATTTGTTAGAAAGCAGTTTAGCCCCGTATTGGCAGGTCTGTGCCACCTCTTACTTAGCTAAGGTGAAATTATCAGCCAAACGTGGCGAAGATAAAGAAGCAACTCAAATCTTACTCGAACAGTTAAAACAAAAACCAACTATGCGTGGGTTTAAAACCTTGTTAGGGTTTTTTGTCGAGCAACAAGATGACGAACAAATTCAAAATAGCTTAGCCTTACTGGCAGACCTAGTAGAAAAACAAATCCAATCCAGACCTAAGTACCGCTGTATTAAATGTGGATTTTCTGGTCGTCAGGTGTATTGGTTATGTCCAGCCTGTAAACATTGGAGTGTTGTAAAGCCTATCAAAGGACTCGATGGGGAATAATTTAACCGTAAGAGAGTGTCTTAATGTCCCATGACCCAAAAGTAGTTGTCGCCTGCGATTTTAATCAACTATCTGATTTGCATAATTTTGTCGATAAAGTGTCTCCTGATTTATGTAAATTAAAAATTGGCAAAGAAATGTTTACTTACTTTGGCCCTGAAGCTGTAAAGCCGTTGGTTGCCAAAGGTTTTGATGTGTTTTTAGATCTGAAATTTCATGATATCCCTAATACAGTCGCAAAAGCCTGTATTGCCGCTGCGGATCTTGGGGTGTGGATGATCAACGTGCATGCCAGTGGCGGGGCAAAAATGATGAGTCACGCGAAAGCTGGATTAGAACAATTTGGACAAGATGCGCCTAAGTTAATTGCCGTGACGGTGTTAACGTCTATGGATGAAGCTCAGTTACATCAAGTGACGCCGAATATTAGTATCGCTGAACAAGTAAATAAACTTGCATTATTAACCCAGTCAGCGGGGTTGGATGGGGTGGTATGTTCAGCGCAAGAAGCGGTGCAACTGCGTCAGATAGTCAATGATGAATTTTTACTAGTCACGCCAGGTATTCGTCCAGTGGGCAGTGATCAAGGCGACCAAATGCGTGTAATGACACCACCTCAAGCAATGTCTAGCGGTGTTAGCTACATGGTGATTGGCCGACCGATTACACAGTCAGCCAATCCTTATCAAACGCTATTGGATATCAACGCATCTATAGATTAAGGGCGGCAGTCGCTTCCATATACTCAAGGTTTAGACTTTCACCTAAAGCATCAACTACCGCTTTATAGGTTACTAAGCCTTTGTGTACATTTAAGCCATTTAGCAAATGTGGGTCATCCAACATTGCTTGCTTAGGTCCTTTGTTTGCTAACGCTAAACCAAACGGTAATGTCGCATTGTTTAACGCCATTGTCGCGGTACGAGCCACGCCACCTGGCATGTTAGCAACACAATAATGTACTACATCATCAATGATATAGACCGGATCTTGATGCGTTGTCGCTTTTGAAGTCGCAAAACAACCACCTTGGTCAATTGCAACATCCACTAATACAGACCCTTTCTTCATATTCGCAATGTGTTCGCGGGTAAGTAATTTTGGCGCAGCTGCACCAGGAATTAATACTGCGCCAACGACTAAATCTGCCAGTTGGGTATAGTGTGCAATTGCATCTGTAGTTGAATATACAGTGCGAACACGACCACCAAAAATATCATCTAGTTCACGTAAACGAGGTAATGAACGGTCTAAAATAGTGACTTCAGCACCTAGGCCAACCGCCATTTTTGCAGCATTTGTACCAACAACACCACCACCAATGATTACAACTTGACCTGGTGCAACACCGGGAACGCCACCCAATAATGTGCCGTTGCCGCCTTGGGCTTTTTCTAAATAATGTGCACCGGCTTGAATTGCCATGCGGCCAGCCACCTCGCTCATTGGAGCAAGTAATGGTAATGCACCAAATTTATCAGTCACAGTCTCGTAGGCAATACAGGTTGCTTTTGATTCTACTAATAACTGAGTTTGGGTTGGATCAGGTGCTAAATGTAAATAGGTATACAACAACTGGCCTTCACGTAACATTTTACATTCATTAGGCTGGGGCTCTTTAACTTTAACAATCATTTCCGCTTCAGCAAAGATGGCTTCTGCGCTGTCAATTATTGCTGCACCGGCTAATGAGTAGTCTTCATCAGTAAAGCCAATACCAGCACCTGCTTGTGTTTCTACTAACACGGTGTGACCATGTTGCACAAACTCGTTAGCTGCGGCGGGGGTTAAGCCAACACGGTATTCATGATTTTTTATTTCTTTAGGTACACCAATAATCATTTGCCAATCTCTGTAATGGATAAAAAACCGATTATATAGACTTTTGCATGGTGATAAATTTCTTATTTTTTAATTTTGCAGTATAATATTTTGAAAATTACCGATATGGCAAAATATTAAATGTTGATAAAAACACCAAAACACATAGATAACCTAGATCGTGCAATATTAAATGCGCTACAAACCGATGGGCGGATGTCGAATGTCGATTTGGCTAATCAAATTGGCTTAAGTCCTTCTCCGTGCCTTGAACGAGTAAAGCGTCTTGAACAACAAGGCTATATCACGGGTTATAGTGCCAGTGTTGATCCGGTCAAACTGGGTGCTGCGATGTTGGTGTTTGTTGAGATCTCATTATCAAAAACTTCACCGGACATATTTGCAGATTTTTCAGCGGCGGTTCAGCAACAAGATGATATACAAGAGTGTCATTTGGTATCGGGTAACTTTGATTTTTTATTAAAAACCCGTGTGGCGGATATGGCTAGTTACCGTAAATTGTTAGGAGATACATTATTGCGTTTGCCGGGTGTAAGAGAATCAAGGAGTTATGTCGTAATGGAAGAGGTTAAACATTCAAATAAAATTAAAATCAATATTACTGGCCGTTAATTTGAGCATAAGCTGTGGTAGAATATTGAATATAATAAATATAGTCAAACTAACTGGTTTTTTCCCTCAACCAGATGTATTAATGTTAGGTAGATAATGGCTCAACTTACTGGTATTCAACGTATTTTCGAAACGGGCATGATCGTTTGCACTGTCCTTGCGTTATTCATATTTTTATCACTGATGTCATTTCATCAGGCAGATCCAGGTTGGACTCAAACGGGCTTACAACCGACTATTCAAAATTGGATGGGACCAGCGGGTGCTAAATTAGCCGATTTATTATTTTTTTCTTTAGGTTATTTAGCTTACAGTTTACCGTTTTTATTTGCGTTAATCGGCTGGCTAGCATTTCAGCAAGTTAAACAACTTTTAGATTTAGATTTTTTAAATATTGGTTTACGTCTCATTGGTGTGATCTTTATCGCCATTGGGATCAGCGGTTTAGCCAGTATTAACTTTGATGACATGTATTACTTTTCTGCTGGCGGATTATTTGGTGATGTCATTTCTAGTGCATTACTTCCGCAGTTTAATTTTGTAGGCACGACAGTATTACTGTTAAGTTTTTTTGCCACAGGTTTTACGTTAGCATCAGGGATATCTTGGTTGTCGGTGGTTGATTTAATTGGTGCCAGCACCTTATGGGCGGGTAAAAAAGCCATTGCGTTACCGCAAGGGGTAGGGCAGTTGTCACTGCCTAGTGCTAAGTTGTTATCAGCTCAGAAAGATACGGATAATTCAGATGATATTTCCATTTCAACATTACGACCGACAGAGCCTGCGGCAGATGATCGTCCGTTTAACATCAAGCATGAAACGTTATATAAAGTGCCAGAAGATATTTTAGATGATGAACCAGAGGTCTTAATTAACGTAGATACGATGAGTTCAGATATATCATTAGGTGCCATTACCCCAGAAATAACAATGGATTATGATACTCCAGCACAAGCAGAGCCTGTTATGGATGCTGCGGTGGTATCATCCCCACTAGTCAAAAGTGTGATGAAACATAAGCATGTAGAAAAACCAGAAGGCGAGCGACCGTCGTTTGCGTTACTTGATCGTGCTGACAAAGTTAAAAATCCGATTACAAAAGAAGAACTAGAAGGTATTTCACGTTTAGTTGAAGAAAAACTCGCTGACTTTAATATTTCAGCGCAAGTGGTAGGGGTCTATCCTGGGCCTGTTATTACCCGGTTTGAGTTAGATCTCGCACCAGGCGTCAAGGTTAGCAAAATCACGACTTTATCCAAGGATTTAGCGCGTGCCATGTCCGCAATCTCTGTACGTGTGGTCGAAGTTATCCCAGGAAAATCGGTTATCGGTCTAGAATTACCCAATAAAAACCGAGATATGGTGCGATTAAGTGAAGTGATTGAGGGCGAATCATTCCAATCCGCTTCATCGCCATTAACAATGGTGTTAGGTGCTGATATTTCGGGTAAGCCTGTCGTGGTTGATTTAGCCAAAATGCCACATTTACTGGTCGCCGGTACGACAGGCTCTGGTAAATCTGTTGGGGTAAACGTCATGATCTTAAGTTTGTTGTACAAGTCTTCACCTGAAGATGTACGCATGATTATGATTGATCCTAAAATGCTAGAGCTATCGGTATATGAAGGAATTCCGCATTTATTAGCAGAAGTTGTGACTGACATGAAAGAAGCGGCGAATGCGCTGCGCTGGTGTGTGGGTGAAATGGAGCGTCGCTATCGTCTTATGAGTGCATTAGGCGTGCGTAACCTCAAAGGTTATAACGCCAAAGTACTCAAAGCCATTGCTGATGGTCAATCGATTAAAGATCCACTGTGGCAACAAGGCGACAGTATGGATGCACAAGCACCAGATTTAACTAAGCTACCAGCTATTGTAGTCGTAGTTGATGAATTTGCTGACATGATG
>DBBN01000009.1 GCA_002292215.1 Glaciecola sp. UBA983
TGTTGAACGGTTTTACAGATATAGTAATGGATAGCACTGATGCGTTGAAACACTATTGTTTTCAGGTATTAACTAAACATTTACACCAACTTCCCGAAAATGCCCAAGAAGATGTGAAATTAATTGGACAAAATGTCTATAACATTTTACAGTCTAACGATGCCCTTGTAGATTTAATCCAGCACTTAACGTTACTTGGACAAGATCTTGCTGCGCAAGCGCAGCGGCTAGCATTACAAATTGAAGCAGCACAACAAGTTGCTCAACTACAATCTATTGAATTTAAATCGAGTTTTACGAATTGGAAGTTCAGTACACTTGATTTTAATGCGTCGCCTATTGCGACAACAATGATTGCAGTAAAATAAATGATTAAATAAGAAATAAACCAAACACAAGGAATTACCATGCGAATTTGGTCCATTATTGCCGTGTTAATACTGTCTATAGGCAGTGTCCATGCGCAAACAAATACGACAACTCCAAACCCTGCTTCTATTCCGATGGAAGCGTTCTTTAAAGATGCAAAATTCACTAACATGGAAATCTCGCCAGATGGTAAGCATCTTGCGGTTATCTATGATACGGGAAATTCCAATACGCTAGCGATTATGGATATTGGTTTAACGACGATTAAAGCCAAAATTAACTTTGGTGATTACATGATGATCAGTGGCAATATTATGTGGCCACGTGACGATCGCTTTATTTTGTCTTACGCTAAATTCGTTGGTTATCTTGATACCAAAGGCAGTAATCCTATTTATGTAGCCTATGATCTCGATGGCCAAAATGGACGTCAGCTAACCATTCCTCAACGTACTTGGTATACCATTTTAAGTATGTTACCAAGCGATCCAGAAAAGATTTTGGTCTCTAAATCTCATTGGGCCGATGAGGGCCAGACTAAGCTCTGGACGATTAACGTTGATAATGGCAAAGAAGATTATATTGGTGGTCAGCCTAAAGGTGCTCAGTCAATCATTACAGACTCGCAGGGTAATCCACGTTTTGGTATCGCCTACGAAGAATCAGATGATGATGAGCTAGGCAAAGGCACGAGTACCTTTCAAGTTAAGCAAACGCCAAATAGTGAATGGAAAAAAGTCGGCTTTACGTCATTATATAAGACAGGTGTTAACTTAAGTTTGTTAGGTTTTAACAGTGACAATACGGTTGCCTACGTGGCCTCAGACGCGCAGACTAAAGTACAAAGTATTTATGCCGTGGATATGGCAACGTTAAAAGCGACGTTAGTGCATGAAGAAAATGTCGCTGATGTATCAGGTTCAGGTCGATTGTTTGATGGCAGTCTTGAAGCGGTAGTCGTTGCTCGTGATTATAATCGTGTTGTGTTCTTGTCTGAAGAAAGCGAACTCAAAACGATTATGATGCAGTTGTATGCGACATTTGGTGTGAGTGAAGAGTCTTCAAACTTACGTGTTACCTCATTTACTCGTGATCTAAATCAAGTTGTGTTTAGCATGAATTCAGATCGTGATCCGGGAGTATTTTATGTGTTTAACCGTGGCTTAGATGGCTCTGCACCGAGTATCCGTGAATTAGCCGTGGCTAAAACTGAAATCGATCCAAGCTTAATGGCGCCAATGACCCCAATCAAATTTACTTCTCGTGATGGTGTTGAACTAAATGGCTATAAAGTCTTGCCGATAACGGGTAAGGCACCCTATCCACTGGTGCAAATCATTCATGGTGGTCCACATGGTCCACGTGATTATTGGGGCTGGAACCGTGAAGCACAGTTTTTAGCGAGTCGTGGTTATGCCGTGGTGAGTGTCAATTTCCGTGGTTCAGGTGGTTATGGTAAAGCGTTTGAAGAATCAGGCTACCGTGAATGGGGTGGCAAGATGATTAACGATATGACAGATGCGACTATGTATATGGTTGAGCAAGGTTATGCAGATAAAGACCGTATGTGTGTATATGGCGGCTCTTACGGTGGTTACGGTACATTACAAAGTGTCGTACGTGAACCGGATTTGTATAAGTGTGGTATCGGTTATGTGGGTGTCTATGACTTGTTTGAAATGAAAAAAGCAGGTGATATTCCGAAACGTAAGTCAGGTCGTAAGTTTTTAGACCATGTTCTAGGCACGGATGAAGCGCTAATGCGTGAATTTTCACCAGCATTAAANNAGGTAGTGACGATGTACGTGTTCCTATGGAACAGTATGAATCATTATCATCGAATCTTAAGCGCATCGGTAAACCTTACATTTCGATGATACGTGATGAAGGTCACGGCTATCAAAAAGATAAAAACAAATACGACTTTTATAATCAGATGGAAGCGTTTTTAGCGAAACATCTGAAATAATATGACATAACGTAAGTGGGTTGTTAACTTTAGACTAGCTTTGTCAACTTATTTATTTGCAATGTTATAAGTTTGTTAGCTTGATTAACGCCTGCTATTATGGGATTATTTAATGGTTATGGGCACGGTTTGTGCCCGTTATTCATATTACTTATAAACGTTTTTTACATACTTTCGTGTTTTTGTTACACGAAAGTTAAACATAAAATAACACTAATTGGTTGGGAATTATGTCCAAAATGAGCAAGAGAACTCTTATTGCGACAACTGTTATCGGTGCATTCGCGCTGGGTAATAGTGCTGTCGTTTCAGCAGATCCATTGAATGATCTTCACAAAGAAGAAGCAAAAATTCATGTGGCTGCGAAAAAATCTCAGGAAAAAATTAACTCTTTATTTGAGCAATCTCAGGAATTATTGGTCGAGTACCGTGCCGTAATTGATGAGACTGAGAACTTGAAAGTGTATAACGATTACGTGGCGAGCCTAGTTGCTGACCAACAACGTAATATCGATTCACTTCAACGTCAAATTGATTCAATCGAAGAGACTAAGCAAAACATCGTTCCATTGATGTTTCGTATGATTGATTCACTTGAGCAATTCGTCCAGTTAGATGTTCCGATTAATTTAGAAGAGCGTTTAGCACGTGTTGAGCGTCTTCGTACGGTAATGACTAACTCAAACGTAACTGTTTCTGAACAGTTCCGTCAGGTTATCGAAGCTTATCAAATCGAAAACGAATACGGTGCGCGCATCCAGGCATACCAAGGTGTTATTGATGATAATGGTACTCAAGTCACCGTTGATTTCTTCAACTTAGGTCGTACTGCTTTATTAGCTTTATCGTTAGATCAAAAAAATGCATGGGTATGGGATAATGATTCTCGTACGTGGGAACAATTAGGTGACGAATACCTAGGTTCTGTAATTAACGCGGTTCGTATGGCGCGTAATTTAGTTCCTGCAGACCTAATTAAACTTCCAATCAAAGCAGCAGCGGCGGAGTAAAGACAATGAAAGTATTAGTTAAAACGCTACTGACTGCAGCTTCAATCGCTGTATTATCTTGTTCAGTTCAAGCGCAAGAAGTGAAGTCACTTGAACAGTTACTTGAGCAAGTCAAAACTAACCGAGTTTCTGAAGCTCGTCAAAATACCGCTCGTGAAAAAGAATTCCAAGCAGCTCGTGCTGACAAGCAAGCCTTGTTAAACCGTGCTCAACGTGAGTTAAAAGCCGAGCAAGATCGTGGTGACCGTTTAGCGAAGCAGTATGCTGACAACGAAGTCACGTTATCTGAAAAATCTATAGAATTAGATTTAGCAACCGGTACATTAGGTGAAATGTTTGGTGTAGTTCGTCAAGCATCTTCTGAAGCGTTCGGTCGTATCTCTACTTCAATCGTTAGTGCTGAATTTCCAGGCCGTGACGTATTCTTAGCGCGCATGTCAGAAGACTCTAAAGGTCTGCCAAACATCCGTGAACTAGAAGACCTATGGTTTGCACTACAAACAGAAATGACTGAATCTGGTCGTGTTTCTAAGTTTAAAGCAAACGTCATCAGCCTTGATGGGGGTTCTTCTGAACAAGAAATCGTTCGTGTTGGTACATTCAATCTAATCGGCGAGCAAGGTTATTTAATCTATGATGATGCGAACGATCAAGTTGTTCCATTAGGTCGTCAGCCAGATAGCCACATGGTGTCATCTGCACAAGATCTTCGTGACGCAAACAGCGGTTTCATCCCTGTGTATATTGATCCATCACGCGGTTCTATCCTAGGTCTATTGAAGCAAAAAGCGACAATGATGGAACGTTATCATGCTGGTGGTGTAGTTGGTTATATCATCACAGTGATGCTTGCTATCGGTCTATTGATTGGTTTGTATAAGGTCATTACCTTAACGCTGATCTCTGGCAAAATGCGTGCACAGTTAAACAACATCGATAGCCCTTCAGATGCTAACCCACTAGGTCGTATTCTTAAGGTTTATCAAGCGAACAAGACTGCTGATACTGAAAACTTAGAACTTAAGTTAGATGAAGCGATTTTACGTGAATTACCGTCTATTGATTCTGGTATCAACATCATTAAGATTTTCGCAGCGATTGCCCCGTTACTAGGTCTACTAGGTACGGTATTAGGTATGATTGCGACGTTCCAACAAATTACGTTATTCGGTACTGGTGACCCACG
Source organism: Glaciecola sp. UBA983 (assembly GCA_002292215.1). Taxonomy (GTDB): domain Bacteria; phylum Pseudomonadota; class Gammaproteobacteria; order Enterobacterales; family Alteromonadaceae; genus Opacimonas. Next base: position 4,535 of record DBBN01000009.1, read on the forward strand.
TATTATGGCTGGTTCAATCTCAATGGCGCTTGTAACTACTGCTCAAGGTATTATTGCAGCGTTACCATTAATCTTAACTCACAGCATTGTAGCTTCACGCAGCAAGTCAATTGTTCATATTTTAGATGAGCAGACTGCTGGTATTATTGCAACTCACGCAGAGTCGGAGAAAGCGTAATATGTATTACCTGATTGGATTATGGGAATCTGTCAGGGACTTTATCGCTACCGGCGGTGACGTGTTGTATTTCGTTGCTGCCGCGCTCTTCCTCATGTGGGTATTGATGGTAGAGCGTTATTGGTACTTAACTTCAGTGTTCCCTAAAGTACGTGGCGATATTATCGCCCGTTGGGACGCTCGAGTTGATACTACTTCATGGTATGCGCATAGAATCCGTGATACATG
>DBBN01000037.1 GCA_002292215.1 Glaciecola sp. UBA983
GTTATAACAGACTGTGTGTTTTTTCTGTGCATAGGAAGTAATAACTCGCCGACTGGCATCATGCCACGAACCGCATTACACACAAACACCGAATCAGCAGACACGAGTTCATGTATACCAAACTCACCAATCACACAATCAATACCATATTCAGAAAACAGGCCTAATAAAAATTGTCGAAACACACCGTTTACACCACAGCGTGAAAGCTCTGGCGTGAACCATTTACCATCTTTGTACCAAAATAAATTTGCGCTGCTGGTTTCGATGAGATGCTGATGAATATCCAAACACAGCAGATCATCTAAGCCTAATTCATCCGCTTGGCGCTTAAACAATACCTGCTCTAAACGGTTAAGGTGTTTGATCCCTGCTAATAACGGTTGTTCAGCTAAAAATCCCTGTGCAACAGAGATTCGTAAGCTAGACGGATTGGTAGGCAATAGACCTGTGGAAATTAACGCGATAGGATGTTGAGCCATCATTTGGGAATAGCCTCGACCACCCTCACCTCTAGATATCAGGACCTTAATGACTGATTCAGATTGGCATAACAACGCCGAGGCTTCAAGCTGTTCAGCTAATTCATCCCAGTTATCAATACTAAAGCCTAAACGCCGTGCATCCGATTTGAGTCGCTGTATATGTAAATCAAGCAACTGTATCGAGTGGTTAGCACATCGCATCGTCGCAAAAAAACCATCGCCATAATTAAAGGCTCGATCATTAATGCTGACACTAGTCTGTTTTACTGATGATAAAATAGTTAATTTCATAGCGCTACATTAGACAAAAATGCGTTAATTTTCAACTGTTCTTATATATTCTAAGGATCCTGAACAGTACATTTGCTGCAGACATAAAAAAACGCAGGCAAAACCTGCGTTTAATAGATTGATTGGATATTTTTTAATCAAGGCGTTTAAACAACAACGACCCATTGGTTCCACCAAAACCGAACGAATTACATAATGCATAGGCATGTGCAAACGATTGTGGTTTATGTGGTACTAAATTCAAATCACAATCAGCACTTGGGTTATCTAAATTGATCGTCGGTGGTGCTAATTTGTCGCGTAACGCTAGGATAGTGAAAATCGCTTCAACTGAGCCTGCGGCTCCTAACAAATGCCCCGTCATCGATTTCGTAGAACTGATTAACACATCATGTGCAGATTCTTTGAAAATCGATTTTACGGCTGCTATTTCAGCTTTGTCGCCAGCTGGAGTAGACGTGCCATGGGCGTTGATGTAACCAATTTCAGTTACATTGATACCGGCATCGTTAATTGCATTTTGCATTGCAGCTGCAGCACCCTCACCTGTCTCAGGTGGCGATGTCATGTGATACGCATCACCTGACATACCAAAACCAACTAATTCACCATAGATATGCGCGCCACGCGCTTTAGCATGCTCGTACTCTTCCAGCATCACCACACCAGCACCTTCACCCATCACAAAACCGTCGCGAGCGTCATCCCAAGGACGAGAAGCTTGTTGAGGATTATCGTTGTTAGTCGATAATGCACGAGCTGATCCAAAGCCGGCCATCGCTAATGGAGTAATCGTTGATTCGGCACCACCAGCAACCATCGCATCAGCATCGCCATACGCAATGGTACGAGCAGCAATACCAATGTTATGAACTCCGGTAGTACAAGCAGTTACAACATTTAAATTTGGACCTTTTAGGCCGCGCATGATAGATAAAAATCCAGAGACCATATTGGTGATGGTAGAAGGAACAAAAAATGGCGACACACGACGAGGACCACTTTTTAATAATTTGATATGGTTTTCTTCGATCAGTGGCAAGCCGCCAATACCCGAACCAATAGCGACACCTACACGAGGGGCAGTTTGTTCATTAACAGGGTAATTAGCATCGTCAAGCGCTTGGATACCCGCTGCGATACCAAGCTGAATAAACCGATCCATTTTTTTAGTTTCTTTTTTCTCGATGTATTCAGTAGGATCAAAATCAGTGGCTTCGCCAGCGAAACGCGTACTATAGTCCGTCGCATCAAAATGGGTAATCGGACCGATACCTGATTTTCCTGCCAAAATATTCTTCCAAGTGGTATCAACATCGTTGCCCACTGGAGTAATAAGACCTAAACCAGTGACTACTACTCTTCTTTTAGCCATGGAGTTCTCCGTATTTTTTCTATACAAATAAAAAACGGCCCGTAATGAGCCGTTTTTATATAAATCTATTAATTACGCGCCGTTGTTAGCATTGACATAGTCAATTGCAGACTGGACTGTAGTAATTTTTTCAGCTTCTTCATCTGGAATCTCAGTATCAAACTCGTCTTCTAGAGCCATTACTAACTCAACAGTATCCAAAGAATCCGCGCCTAAATCGTCAACAAATGATGCTTCTGATTTTACTTCTTCTTCTTTTACGCCAAGTTGTTCGATGATGATTTTCTTTACGCGTTCTTCGATGTTACTCATGTTGTATATTCCCTTGATTGACTTGGAAAAAATTTTCGCTAGTTTATTTTGCATTGCCACTATATGCAAGTGACAATTAAGTTTTACAATGTGGTCGAACCACGATTCGAATGAATATTAGACAAATTGAGCGTATTTCTCAAGGTTTGTCGGCAATTTTCATGTTTATTCGATTTATAAGCAATAGGCTATTGTTGATAAAATCAACAAGTTACCTACCCCATATACATGCCGCCATTGACATGAATCGTTTCGCCAGTGATATATGCAGCCACATCACTTGCTAAAAATGCAACCGTCCCCGCAATTTCTTCTGGATGACCTAAGCGGTTAGCTGGCACATCTTTAAAAATCGCTTCTTTTTGTTCATCACTGAGTACTTTAGTCATATCAGTATCAATAAAACCCGGTGACACAACATTCACAGTAATACCGCGAGAAGCGACTTCACGTGCCATTGATTTACTAAAACCAATCACACCGGCTTTAGCCGCTGCGTAGTTAGCTTGCCCTGGGTTACCTGTAGAGCCAACAACGGATCCGATATTGATGATACGACCATAACGCTTTTTCATCATACCGCGTAATACTGCTTTAGATAAGGCAAAAATTGACGTCAAGTTAGTGTTAATAATCGCATTCCACTCGTCATCTTTCATTCGCATTAACAAGTTATCACGAGTAATTCCTGCGTTATTGACGAGGATATCAACTGTACCATGTTGGGCAGTAATGTCACTGATGAGTGCAGCAATGGCCCCTTCTTCAGTCACATTCAAGACTTTACCTGTTCCGTTATCACCTAAATACTCACTAATCGCTGCAGCACCAGATTCACTGGTTGCCGTACCAATTACAAAGGTATTCTCGTTCACGAGGGCTAATGCACACGCTTTACCTATGCCGCGTGAAGCGCCGGTCACTAATATTATTTTTTTATCTGACATGATGTGTTCTCTTAATAGGTTGCTGCAATATTGCGTTTAATATGCAATGAGCTGTTCTGGCTGATTTACGCTATGCGTGGTTAGCCCTTTATCAATTCGTTTTATTAGTCCCGTTAATACTTTGCCTGGACCAATTTCTAAAACAGTATCTACACCATGCTGAGCAAACGATTCAACCGTTTTGGTCCACTGGACAGGACATGATAACTGACGCACTAACGCATTTTTAATTGCTGACGCATCTTGTTCAATAGCCACATCGACATTATTAATAAATGGTACTGTCGGCTCATTGAATGTGACCGTCGCTAATAACTGCGCTAGCGATTCAGCAGCAGGATCCATTAATGCACAATGCGATGGAACGGAAACCGCTAAAGGTAATGCACGTTTTGCTCCAGCAGCCTTACATGCAGCAGCTGCTATTTCGGCTGCCTTTGCTGTACCAGCAATAACAACTTGGCCTGGCGAGTTAAAATTAACTGCCGCGACGACTTCGCCGCTATCGGTTTGCGCTTGAGCACATGCAGCAATAATCGCGACATCATCTAAGCCAATAATGGCATACATAGCACCTGCGCCAGGCTTTACAGCAGCTTGCATAAATTCACCACGTGCCTTAACTAATTTAACACCGTCTTCAAGTGACAATACGCCACTACACACTAATGCAGAATATTCGCCTAAACTATGCCCAGCCATGATAGTAGGCGTAAACGGTGCTACGTCTTGTAATGCACGATAAATAGCAACACTGGCTGTTAATAACGCAGGCTGTGTGACATGTGTTTGATTCAGTTCTTCATTTGGATCATTGACCACAACATCCCACAGATCATAACCTAATGCCGCAGAAGCTTGTGTAAATGTTTCAGCCACAATTGGCGTAGATGCAGCTAATTCATTTAGCATGCCTTGAGATTGTGAGCCTTGGCCTGGAAAGACGCAGGCAATGGTTGATTGACTCATTCTAATATCCTTAAAAATTTAATAACGTGCTTTTAATAACCTGCTTTTAATAACGTACTAGGGCTGATGCCCACGCAAATCCGCCACCAAACGCTTCTAACAATAAATGTTGTCCACGTTGTATACGACCATCTTTAATTGCAGCATCTAAAGCGGTAGGCACGGTTGCGGCAGAAGTATTACCATGATGTTCAAGCGTCAACACAACTTGATCCAAAGACATATTCAACTTCTTCGCTGTCGCTTTGATAATTCGGTAATTAGCTTGATGCGGAACCAACCAATCTAATTGTGATTTATCCATATTATTGGCTGCAAGGGTTTCTTCCACCACTTCGCTTAATTTGGTTACGGCAACTTTAAATACTTCATTACCTTTCATGATGCCCCAATTATCATGCACTGAGGCCTCATCACCGCGTGTTGGATTGCCGACATATAATAAATCTGAATGTGAACCTGCTGCATGAATATGGGTAGATAAAATCCCTGGCTCTTCGCTGGCTTCAATGATGGTTGCACCTGCACCGTCACCAAATAAGATCACCATCGAGCGATCATTCGGATCAACCATGCGTGTCAGACAGTCAGTACCGATCACTAGGATGCGTTTTGCCATCCCTGATTTGATATATTGGTCTGCTACACTTAAGGCATAACAGTAGCCTGCACACGCAGCAGCAACATCAAATGCAGGAATGCCATCAATCTCTAAAATGCCTTGGATCTCACAGGCTGTAGAAGGAAAGGCATTTTTGCCTGACGTGGTTGCACATACAATCATATCGATAGTCGATTTATCTATTCCTGCATGCTCAATCGCGACTTTCGCCGCCTCAGCTCCCATCGTGCCGGCAGTTTCATCTGGACCGATAATATGACGCTGACGGATCCCTGTACGATCAGTGATCCACTCATCGGTCGTATCGACCATTTGTTCAAGGTCAGCATTAGTAAGTACGTTAGAAGGAAAATAACTTCCCGTACCAATAAATCGAGAATACATGATTGTTGATTACTCCAGCAGAATATCTTCTATTGTGGTTTTTATTTTTGTAGGGACTTGTTGCTCAACTTCATGGACAGCTTGCTCGATGGCATGGAAAACTGCATTGGCTGAGGCATTCCCATGGCTCTTTATTACAATACCCTGCAATCCTATCAAACTCGCACCATTATACTGGTCAGCTTTCATTTTTTTTAACAAGCGACGGAACAACGGTAACGCAATGATTGATAAAAGTTTATGCAGCCAAGATGACTGTGCAGTTCGCTGAATTTCATTCAATAAAAACTTGGCAATACCTTCACTTGTTTTGAGTGCAACGTTCCCAGTAAAGCCGTCTGTCACGATCACATCAGCTTTACCAGTAAATAAATCCGTCCCTTCAACATAACCAATATAATTCAGCGAAGGAGTATGACTAATCAGTGAATCCGCGACTTTTATTTGAGCATTGCCTTTATTGTTTTCTTCACCCACATTCAACAAAGCTATACGAGGATGCTTAATATCGGTTAAATGTTGCACTAAGACTGAGCCCATCACTGCATTTTGAAATAATGTTTCAGCATCATGGCTTACGTTTGCACCTAAATCTAGTAGCCAAACAGGCGTAGAATTTTGGGTTGGTAACGAAGTGATTAATGCAGGCCGAGTAATACCCGGTAAAGTACGCAATATATAAGAGGCTAAAGCAAATAATGCACCGGTATTCCCGGCACTGACACACGCATCCGCTCTGCCATCTTTAACTAATTCGATTGCGCGACGCATAGAGGCGTCTTTTTTGTGACGCAGCACAAATGAAGGCTTATCAGCCATTGTGATTTCGTCTTGGCAATGAAAAATAGTAATGCGCGAAGCAATATCTGATTTTAGCTCATGGGTATTTAATGCAATCTGTTGTGCATTACCACAGGCTATGATGTGTAAATTGGGGTGTGCTTGCAGCGCTTGAACCGCTCCAGCAAGAATGATTGGGGGGCCAATATCGCCCCCCATCGCATCTAACGCAATCGTTAGTGTAGGCATCATGAAATTGGCTTACGCGCCAATAACTTTTTTGCCCATGTAGAAACCGTCCGCAGTCACATGGTGACGACGGTGAGTTTCACCTGATGTAGAATCAACAGACAAAGTAGCGCCTGTTAACGCATCATGTGAACGACGCGTACCACGTTTAGCACGTGTTTTACGATTTTTTTGTACAGCCATAAATTACTCCTGGTCTCGCTTAAGTTCTTGTAAAACCGCAAATGGGTTTTGTCGCTCTTGCTCCGGTTCGAGTATACCGAACGTCATATCGTCTTTGGTTACTGTGCACGCATCCTCTGCATGGAGCGCAACAATAGGTAAAGCAATAATCAATTCATCCTCGAATAATTGCAGTAGACTCACTATTCCGTGTTCATCAACTTCAACCGGCTCGTAAGCCTCTGGTAACTCCAGTTCGTCAATATCAGGCCCCTGCACGGGCGTGAAACAATAATCGACATGCACTGTTTGCTCTAGGAGCGAATTACACCGTTGACAGATAAGTTTCGCTGTCGTGTCTAGTGTTCCGTGAAACAAAGTAAGACTCTGCGCGTCTTTTTCAAACTTAGCCTCGACGTGAATCACATCGGCACAACTAACGACTGCTGCTTGCCACCTAGGCATATCCGAAGCATTAAAAACGCCAGAATACTCTGAACATTTATTAGCACTTTTGATAGGGTCAATGGTTTTTGGCAATTTTACTTTCTGCATAACGCGCGCATCTTATAGATATATCCTGTAATAGTCAATCAAATCGAGGTGATTTGCGTGACAAAAGCTTAATTATTGGCATTTGTGCTCGATACGCCTAATATAGACAAATCCAAGACTTTATTGCGCAGATAATTAAACTTTATGAAAAAAATCATTTTAGCATCTTCCTCACCTTATCGACGAGCATTATTACATCGTTTAGGCTTACCATTTGACTCAATCTCACCGAATATTGATGAAACAGCGCTTGAGAATGAAGGCCCAGCAGCGTTAGTCAGTCGTTTAGCCTATGAAAAAGCACACATCATTTCACAAGATCATCCCGATGCTATTGTCATCGGGAGTGACCAAGTTGCGACCATTAATAATCAAATTCTAACCAAACCCGGTAATATCGAAACAGCCTACATGCAATTATCAACCTGTTCAGGTAATACTGTCACGTTTTATACTAGCTTGTGTGTACTTGATGGTACAACCGGAAACCAGCGCAAAGTGGTGGAGCCGTTTATCGTTGGTTTTAGAGAATTAAGCGAACAACAAATCATGCGGTATCTAGAAATTGAACAACCATTTGACTGTGCCGGTAGCTTCAAAAGTGAAGGTTTGGGTGTCACCTTATTTACGCATTTAAGTGGACGCGACCCCAATTCGTTAGTGGGTTTACCCCTGATTGAGTTAACCAGCATATTACAAAGCCTAGGTCTTGATCCCTTGGGTTAAAGTAATACAAGCCTGTTACGCGTAACGCCTTAAGCCCTAAGAAATAGGAATTAAGCGTGAAACTCTAGATATGCTTCAATAATTCTAAAGGTGCTGAAATAATCGCTTTAGGTTCATGGTTGTGTAACAAGTGTGGCTGGTGCACGCCATAATCAACACCAATTCTATCCATGCCTAAGGATTGTGCCATCTGCATATCATAAGTGGTGTCCCCCACCATCAAACATTGCTGAGGTGTTAACCCTTGACGATGTAAAATATGCTCTAACATTTCTGGATGAGGTTTAGATTGTGCTTCATCAGCACAACAACTATCCGTAAAGAAATGACCCGTTTGCGTCGCTTCCCATGCACGAGTTAATCCGCGTCGAGCTTTTCCTGTTGCCACTGCTAAGGTGACGTGAGGATGTAATTGAGTAAACAATTCATGCGCACCAACAAATAAAGGACAAGGTGTCGTATCAATAGCCAAAAACGCATGTTTGTATGCTGTAACCATGCGCTCAATAATCACATTATCCGTTAATGCAAAAAGTTGCGCTATTGCCGGTGCCAAGCTGATACCAATAATATGCGCAACATCGTTATCGCTAGGTACAGGTAACTCACATTTTTTGGCTGCGATTTGCATACAGGCAATAATTTTGCCCGCTGAGTCCATTACCGTGCCATCCCAATCAAAAATGATACATTGATATTGAGTAAAAGGATTTGTAATTACACGGTTCATGCTTGACCTAACCGTTTAACAATATTTGTTAACTGAGCATCATAGGGTGCTTTAAATGTGACTTGCTCTTGTGTTTCTGGGTGAATAAATGACAAACTATGGGCATGCAAAAACAATCGTTTTAAACCTCGTTGTGCTAATTGAGCATTCCCCTCATCATCACAATATTTAGGATCACCACATATTGGAAAACCAGCATGCAGACAATGCACGCGTATTTGATGCGTTCGGCCTGTGATTGGTGATGCTTCAACTAACGTTGTGTCACTAAACTGCTCGAGTATACGATACCGCGTTTCGCTAGGTTTCCCTTCTGGAGAAACATTAACAATGCGTTCACCAGATTTAAGTACATTCTTTTGTAACGCTGCCTTAACTTTAAAGCGATTATCTGGCCACTTACCCCATACTAAAGCATGGTAGCGCTTGGTCATTTTTTTCTCACGTAATTGTTCGTGCAAATGGCGTAATGCCGAACGCCGTTTAGCCACTAACAATATACCGGAGGTATCGCGGTCAATACGATGCACGAGTTCCAAGAATTTGGCGTCAGGACGTAACGCCCTTAAACCTTCGATCAGACCAAATGAAAGCCCACTACCGCCATGTACAGCAAGACCCGATGGTTTATTAATAACCATCACGCGATCATCTTCATACAAGATGTAATCTTGCATCATGGCAACTTTGTCGAGTTTGACATTCACCGGCTCAGGCGAATCACTCACCCTAATAGGTGGGATACGTAATAAATCATGACCTTGGAGCTTATATTCAGGTTTAATGCGCTTTTTGTTCACGCGCACTTCCCCCTTGCGTAAGATCCGATAAATCATGCTTTTAGGGACACCTTTAAGATGCGTTTTTAAAAAGTTATCAATCCTTTGCCCAGCTTGATCAGGTTCAATCTCGACAAATGTGACGTTTTGGAAGGTTTCTGTATTCATAGCCGCGCATTTTACCTGATTATTAACAGGTTGTGCGGTTTATTTCTTGCAGAAAATAAGGTTTCGGAGGATACTATGTGTTAGTTGGATACCTGAATGCACAAAATCAGCTATCAACTGCGGATAAAATTGTAGATTTAATACCCAAATAACGTTGGGTTTGATGTAAAAACGCATCGCCTTTTTATCCGGATGAGCACAAATTACGTTTAGATTGCCCCTTACATGAAACATGTGAATGGATGTGAAACACGCTTCTTATTATTAAGCCACATTCATGAAGATACGATGACAGATAGCAGCGCGTAAATTTGTGCATAAATAAACATTGTGCAGACATAATAGAATAGAATTTTTACCACAGTGATAAGGCTCGAATCGTTGTTAATGACAACAGCTCTTAACCCTTTCCCCTTAGCCCTGTGATTACAATAAAACATGTTTAATCTAGTATATTGACGATACTCTTGCACCTTACAAGTGCCAGTACCGACTACACATATACGGATAATCCTACCTGCGCGTTTAGTGCAGTCCTTGTTTAAGCTCACTTCGAGCCCTTTCTTGCCTGTCCGCACCTTATATAAGAATGAATACAAAATGAAAAGAATGTTGATAAATGCAACTCAATCAGAAGAGTTGCGTGTCGCCCTTGTCGATGGTCAAAAATTATATGATCTAGATATCGAAAGCCCCGGTCATGAACAGAAAAAAGCAAACATATATAAAGGTACTATTACTCGTGTAGAGCCAAGCTTAGAAGCTGCGTTTGTGGATTACGGTGCTGACCGTCATGGTTTTTTACCGCTTAAAGAAATTGCCCGTAATTATTTCCCTAATAACTACACCTTTGAAGGTCGTCCTAATATAAAAGACGCTATCAAAGAAGGCCAAGAAGTTATAATCCAAATAGATAAAGAAGAACGTGGTCAAAAAGGCGCTGCCTTAACGACGTTTATCTCCCTTGCTGGTAGTTATTTAGTGCTCATGCCTAATAACCCTCGTGCAGGTGGTATATCTCGCCGCATCGAAGGGGAGGAACGAAGTGAATTGAAAGCCGCATTAGATCAGCTTGATCTTCCTAAAGGAATGGGCTTAATCGTTCGAACTGCTGGTGTTGGCAAATCTACAGAAGAATTATCATGGGATCTAAAAGTATTGTTAACCCATTGGGAAGCGATCTCGGAAGTTGCCAAAGACCGCCCTGCTCCGTTTTTAATTCATCAAGAGTCAAACGTTATTGTTCGTGCTATCCGTGATTATCTTCGTCGCGATGTAGGTGAAATCATCATTGACAAGCCGGTGATTTTTGAGCAAGCGCTACAACATATAGAATTAGTACGTCCTGACTTTGCTAGTCGCGTAAAACCTTATACAGGTGATGTGCCGTTATTCAGTCATTACCAAATTGAAACCCAAATTGAATCGGCTTTCCAACGTGAAGTCCGTTTACCCTCTGGTGGTTCAATTGTTATCGACCCAACAGAAGCATTAACATCAATCGATATCAACTCTGCTCGCGCCACTAAGGGCAGCGATATTGAAGAGACGGCATTTAATACTAACCTTGAAGCAGCAGATGAGATTGCACGTCAATTGCGTTTACGTGATTTAGGTGGTTTAGTGGTTATCGACTTTATTGATATGTCGATTAACAAGCACCAACGTGAAGTTGAAAATCGTATGAAAGATGCGGTAAGTGGAGATCGTGCTCGCATTCAACTTGGTCGTATTTCGCGTTTTGGTTTGTTAGAAATGTCTCGCCAACGTTTACGTCCATCATTAGGTGAGTCTGCGCATAACGTATGTCCTCGTTGCGCCGGTCACGGAACAATTCGTGGAACTGAATCGTTAGCTTTGTCTGTGTTACGCATCATTGAAGAAGAATGTATCAAAGACAACACAGGTCAAGTTGAAGCACAATTACCGGTTGATGTTGCTACTTATATCCTGAATGAAAAACGTCGTGCACTTCGGGCAATAGAAGATCGTAATAAGGTCGATGTATTAGTCTTACCTAATCCAAACTTATCTACGCCTAACTTCCAAATTTCACGTCGCCGTCCAGAAGATAAAGTATCTGAAATCAGCTACACGTTAGAATTAGCGGAATCAAATGAGCAAATTCAAGAAGCTGCTGCTGCGCTCCCAACTAAACGTGAAGAGCCAGCATTGAAAGGTATGATTGCCCCGAAAACAGCGCCCGCACCAACACCTACACCTACACCGGCTAAAGCAGCTGCGACAACAGGTATCATTGCAGGTTTTATTGCTTGGATCACTGCGCTATTTGCACCTAAGCCGGAAGAAAAACCTCAAGCGAAAGGTCGAGCTCGTAATAATAACCAACGTCGTCAAAGTCAAAACCGTAACCGTAACCGAAATCAACGCGGTCGTGGACAGCAAACTGAAGACAAAGACGCGACTGGTAATACAGCGACTGAAACTAAAGATAATCGCGGTACTAAAGACAACAAAGAAGGTCAAGAAGGACAGCGTCGTAATAACCGCAATCGTAAACGTACTGATAACGTAGAGACTAACGGAGCTGCTGCACCACGTCGCCAACCTCGCACTAAAACAAATGAGGTTGAAGCTGAAGATAATACGCCAGCCGTTCCTAAAGAACGTCGTAAACGTCGCGATACACGTAAAAATGTTCGCATTCAAGATGACGCAGCAGTAACAGCAGTCACAGATGTACCAGTTGAAAATCAAGCTGCTATTGAAGTTCAAGTTGAGACACCTGTAACGGCAACTCAAGAGACACAGTCTACTGCGTTAGCAAATGACAGCACTGACGACAACACAACAGCACAAGAGAAGAAGTCACGTTCACGTCGCTCTCCTCGTCATGCTCGTGCTGCGGGTCAAAAACGCAAGCAAGAAGAACAGGCATCTGCTGACGCTTCTGATAACGTCATTCAAACTCAGTTACCATTAGAGTCGATGAATGAATCTGATCCAGAGCATGCTGAGGCTGTCACAAAAACAAGTGAAGTGCTTGAATTTGAAAGTAAGAAATCTATAATCGAATCTGACAACGCTGTTGAAACTTCTAACGAAGCAATTCAAGCGACATCAGAAGCGATTGAACAAGCGAAGGAAGACTTAGCTCCTAATGTTGCAGAGCCTGTTGTTGCAGCGCCAGTTGTTGAAACACCTGTAGCTGAAGCGCCTGTTGTTGAAACTCCTGTAGTTGCAGCGCCGGTTGTTGTAGCGCCGGCTGTTCAAGCACCAGTGGTTGAGACTCCAGTAGTTGAAGCACCAGTGGTTGAAGCACTTGTAGCTGAAGCTCCTGTGGTAAAAGCAGCGCCAGTCGCTACTGCATTGCAGCCTAAAGCGCGTGCATCACATCCAACTGCATTGCCTAAAGTCATTGCACAAGAGATTGGTGAGATCAGCGTTACTTCTCGAGCAGATGATGCCCGTCCAGAGTACGTTAAGACAGCTAAGCGCGCTGATATGACAAGTGTGACATCGCGTGTGTCTGCACCGACTACGTTACCGGCGAGTGTTGAATAACTCGTTTGACTCACAGCGTTAATTTAGCGCTGTGAATTAGAAACAAAAAAGCACCTAATTAGGTGCTTTTTTTATGTCTATTCAATTTGATGACTCAACCGACTTTACCACATCAAATCATCAGGTATCTCATAATCGCCATACCATTCATCATCCTGCGCATCGGTTTGTTCTGTCTCAGGGACATCGTCAGCACGATAAACAATAGCTTCTGGATGACGCGTTGCAATCTTATCAGCCACAGGTACGGGTATTAGCTCATAGCCATCATGTAATTTAGCAATGGCTAATCGGGCTTGAGTAATAAGTTGATGAGTTGCTTGGTCGACATATAAACGCTTGACCAGATTATCATCGGTAAAATTAACGACGATATCGCCTTTCACACGCGGTTGTTTGTTAGTATCAATCAACTGCCTTACTTGGGCGAGCACTTCTTTAGCTTCGCGCACAGCCGCTTGCTCTTTGGCTAATTCAGCATCTTTGGCCTGTTTAGCGGCCAATGCCGCTTGAGCATCCAGCTTTGCTTGGTCAACGACGACAACTTTCTGGGTCTGTGCTAATTTTTTAGCTTTATGCTTTTGTTGCTTGATTTTCTTAGCGGATTTTTTATCCGCTAAACCAGCCTTTAATAATTGATCTTGTAATGATGCCATTAGCTATAGTCTCTTATGCTTTCGGTTATTTCGCTGCAGCTTTTTTAGCGGCAGGTTTACGTTTAGCAGCAGGTTTCTTCGCAGCAGGTTTCTTACGTTTATCGTCAGTTACCCATTTACCATTTTGATACCATGCAGACCAACCGGATGCTTTGCCTTTCTCAGCTTCAGACATGACGTATTGTTCTTTCGTTTTACGACTATATCTTACGATAGTAGGTTGCCCATCAGGATCTGCTACCGGTGCATCAGCCAAATAGTAAAATTTTGGTGAAATACGGTCACGATATTCGAGTAACTCAGCGACTAAAGGCGCTCGAGTCTCTCTGGATTTAGGAAAATTATGTGCCGCCAAAAATATCCCTGCGGCACCATCACGTAACACAAAGTGTGCATCGGATTGCGTACAAGGTAGTTCTGGTAAAAATACCGGATCTTCTTTGGGTGGTGCAGCTTCGCCACTGCGTAACAATTTACGCGTGTTGGTACATTCTTCATTAGTACAACCAAAATACTTACCAAAGCGACCGTTTTTCAGTTCCATGTCACTCGCACATTTATCACACTCAATTAATGGGCCTTCATAGCCTTTTATTTTGAACGTACCCGTCTCAATTTCAGTTCCAGGACAGGTCGGCGTGTTACCACAGACATGTAATTTACGCGTCTCATCAATCAGATAACTATCCATGGCTGTATCACAGATTGGACAACGGTGTTTAGCGCGTAATAATTCAGTTTCAAAATCATCTTCATCGGCGACTTTTATCGCTTCATCACCAGGAGTAAGATTCATGGTTTGCGTGCAGCGTTCTTTGGGGGGTAAGTTATAACCGGTACACCCTAAAAACACCCCAGTAGATGCGGTACGAATATTCATATCACGACCACAGCCTTCTTTCGGGCAGGTCACATTGACTGGTACGGCTGAATTGAGGGCCATACCGCCCTCTTCAGGGTCTTTTTCAGCTTGCATGAGTTGAGTATAAAAATCACCATAAAAGTCGTTTAGCACGTCTTTCCAGCGTTTTTCGCCATGTGCGATATCATCCAAACGCTGTTCCATCTTAGCGGTGAAATCAAACGACATCAGTTCAGAGAAATTATCAGTAAGGCGATCACATACGATCTCCCCCATTTTCTCCGCATAAAAACGCTTCATATCTAAACGCACATAACCACGATCTTGGATGGTAGAAATGATTGATGCGTACGTTGAAGGACGACCGATACCGCGTTTTTCTAATTCTTTAACCAAGGATGCTTCATTAAAACGAGCAACCGGTTTAGTAAAATGTTGTTTTGGATCTAACTGCTGTAACGCAAGTACGTCACCAGGCTTAAGATCAGGCAAGAGTAAATCATCATCCCCCTTACGTTTAACTTGAGGCTGAACACGCGTCCAACCATCAAATTTTAACACTCGTCCTTTGGCAGTTAACTCATACTCACCCGCTTTGACACGTAATGTCGTTGAATCATACTTAGCTGGTAACATCTGACACGCTAACGTTTGACGCCAAATCAGCTCATATAAACGCTGAGCATCACGTTCCATATCACCTAATGAGGCCGCAGTTAGCTTAACATTTGAAGGACGAATCGCTTCGTGAGCTTCTTGAGCGCCTTCTTTTGCACCATAACGAATTGGGTTCTCAGGTAGGTAGTTGGCACCAAATTGGGTTTCAATATAATTACGCGCAGCAGCTACTGCATCGTTACTTAAATTAGTTGAATCGGTACGCATATAGGTAATGTGGCCCGCTTCATACAAACGCTGAGCTAACATCATGGTCTTTTTCACGCCAAAGCCAAGGCGAGTTGACGCAGCTTGTTGCAATGTGGACGTAATAAAAGGCGCACTTGGACGCGAAGAAGAAGGTTTAGATTCACGAGCGACAACAGAATACTGCACATCTTTTAAAGCATTTAACGCGGTGTCAGCTTGCGCTTTATTAACCGGCTTAAAGGCTTTATCACCATGTTTAGCCACCAACATGCGTAAGTCAACGGTGGTATTTTTAACGCTAGTTTGTTGCAAGTCAGCGTGAATATCCCAAAACTCTTCTGGCTGGAAAGCTTTAATTTCACGTTCACGTTCAACTACTAAACGAACGGCAACTGACTGTACACGCCCCGCAGATAAGCCACGAGCAACTTTTTTCCATAATAATGGCGATACCATGAAACCTACAACACGGTCGAGAAAACGACGCGCTTGTTGGGCATTTACACGGTTGATGTTCAGCTCACCAGGATTGGCAAACGCATCTTGAATAGCAGACTTGGTGATCTCGTTAAACACCACTCTCTGATAGGTTTTACCTTTAGTCCCCAATAGTTCTTGGAGGTGCCAAGCAATCGCTTCCCCTTCTCTATCCAAATCGGTTGCAAGATAGATAGTGTCGGCGTCTTTAGCTAGTTTTTTAAGTTCTGCGACAACTTTTTCTTTGCCTTGCAAAATTTGATAATGGGCTTGCCAGTCATGTTGAGGATCAATCCCCATGCGGTCTACAAGTTTGTCATATTCAAATTGACGTAAATATTCTGCTTTTTTCTTGTCTGTCCAGGTATTGAGCTCTTTTGCTGGTTTTTTAGGTGCAACATTACCTAACGCCTTAGTAGGAAGATCGCGAACATGCCCGACACTGGATTTCACAACAAAATCTTTGCCTAGATATTTATTTATTGTTTTCGCTTTGGCTGGCGACTCGACAATAACTAATGATTTTGCCATAGGGGAAGGTAATCCTTTGAAAATGTTTAAAAATTTATCACTTATACTAGTGTTCATTGACACTATATAGACGATGTAGCCCTTTTAAGATATATCTATAAACTGCATATAAAACAAGAAAATATTCATACTTACCCAAAAATCAAAGCGTAAGTGTTTAATTTATAAAGATTTTTTAATAAATAAGGTTTGCGCTACTCTGCAATCATAGTTCATAATATCGAGCTTAGGTTATGATTAGTACTGCAAAAGGCATAGCGAATATGCTCTGCACATTAATCTTAGCTATCATGAAAGTCAATTATCATCATAGTTTATATAGAAGGATAAGTTATGCAACATGTGGAAATGAATTTTGATGGGCTGGTCGGCCCTACTCACAATTATGCTGGTTTATCTTATGGTAATGTCGCCTCGGTTAATAATGCAAAAGGGGTGAGTCATCCCAAGCAAGCTGCGCTTCAAGGTTTAATTAAAATGAAAACCTTAGCGGGTTTAGGCATGCAGCAAGGTGTCCTTGCACCTCAAGCTCGTCCAGACTTATCCGTGTTACGTCGATTGGGTTTTACCGGTACAGATGCTCAAGTTCTGAACAAAGCAGCGAAATCTGATCCCGTTATCTTATCGGCATGTTATTCGGCGTCGTCTATGTGGACAGCCAATGCTGCGACTGTCTCCCCTAGTGCCGATAGTGCCGATGGTAAAATCCATTTCACCCCTGCTAACTTAACCAACAAATTTCATCGTTCAATTGAACCTGAAGTTACCGGTCGTATTTTGCGTGCTACCTTTAATGATCCTAAGGTATTCGTTCATCATCAGCATTTACCCGAAAATNNGATGAAGGTGCAGCTAATCACACGCGTTTTTGCAGTGCCTACGATCAATCGGGTGTCGAGTTTTTTGTATATGGCCGCCACGCATTTGATGCCAGTCAGCCTGCACCTAAAAAATTCCCAGCCAGACAGACCTTTGAAGCATCCCAAGCTGTGGCTCGTTTACATGGCCTGACAGAAGATAACACCGTATTTGCCTTACAAAACCCAGAGGTCATTGACCAAGGCGTGTTTCATAATGATGTGATTAGTGTGGGTAACCAAAATGTCTTGTTTTATCATCAACAAGCATTTGCACAGACCGAATCTGTCTTGGATGAAATCCAACGTAAAATGGGCCATACCCAGATGCACTTCATTCAAGTACTCACGGAGCAAGTTAGTATTAATGATGCTGTTAAAAGTTATTTGTTTAATACACAGATCATTACATTACCTAATGGCGAAATGACGATTATTGCGCCA
>DBBN01000076.1 GCA_002292215.1 Glaciecola sp. UBA983
TACCAAAACGTAACATGTTGTGCTGGGTTTGCGGATCACGACGGTATGGATCATTCACTTCTGCGATGGCGTAAATCACACGGCTTTGCATGTTCATCACTCCTTCATCACGTGTCAGTTTAGCTAACCATTGTTCGGTTCTGCCACCCACTCGTCCGGTCAACACAACACTCCCTTCACCCGTTGCATCAAGATTAAGATAGGCCAAATCACCGTCGGTTAATGGTAAACGCACTTCGGCTTTCGCCGTTGCTGCAATGTCAGCTAGCACAGTCCCAATACCGACAAACTGACCAATATCGACATGTTTCTTTTGCACTATGCCGTCGTAAGGCGCGGTAATGACTGTGCGAGCTAAGTTACGTTGTGCACGTTCTAAATTAGCTTGAGCAGCTTGTAACGAAGCTTCTTCTCTTGCCAGTTGTGGTTTACGTAAACTTAATTCGGTAGGAGTAGAGTTACTAATAGTGCGCCATTCTTTTTCCGCAACTTTACCCCGCGCTAATTCTTCTTGATAGGAGGCCCGAGCTCGGAGTACTTCGGCTTGAGCCAATTTAACATCGGTAATTTTATCCGCATTTTCTAATACAACTAACTCGTCGCCTTCTTCAAACATACCGCCATTAACAAAAATATCAGAGACCGATTCAATTCGACCACTGACCTGAGCAGATAACGCACTTTCAATTTTTGGTAATACATTCCCTTGTGAACGCACTGAATAAGTAACATCCGTAATAGCAACGGGTTGGACTTCAACTAAGAATGTTTTTTCTTCGATTTCTTTTTTCTCAGGCTTGGGTTTATTCAACGTCAAAATAACTGTGACGACCACAGCGACAATGACTATAATGAAAGGTAGGCCAACAGATCGTAATGCTTTCATGTAGTTTATTCTCAAAATATACAAATTTATTATTATCCCATTTTATTGGGTTTCTACTAAAGTTGTTAGTATTAGATACTTTTCTACGTTAAAGGTTTGTTAGCAAATGTTTCAATGAGATAAATTATGTAATTAAATTACGAAATATCTTGTGCGTGGCGATAAATACGTTAAAATCGCTCAATAAATATACTTATATCGTACTTTTATAACACTTTTAATAAGACAACATTAACTAAACAGGAAAGTTTGCCATTATGCCTTTTAAAAAAACCTACTTAAAATCAAAACCTGAATGTAAAGTCACATTCAAAATCACTGCGGAACAAGCCGGTAATGCAGAACAAGTAAAATTAATTGGTGAGTTTAATGACTGGGCAACTGATGTATCCCCTATGCGTCGTTTAAAATCAGGTGATTTTACACAGACAATCAATCTTCCTGCGAACCACAAGTATGCGTTTCGTTATTTAATTAATGACACGACTTGGGAAAATGATTGGCAGGCTGACGAGTATCTACCAAATGAATTAACGTTTGATGAAAACTCGGTCATTGCGGTTTAATTAGCTACTAATATATGTAAACCAATGCTTGTAACGCGTTAACCCAATATGGTCAACGCGTTATAAGCACTGGTTTCTTAGTTTTTTCTTTATGTTGAAACTTACAGCGCAGCTTCAAACTTACAGCGCAGCTTCCAACTCTGGCAGAATATCAAACAAATCCCCGACCAAGCCGTAATCAGCTATTTGAAATATTGGTGCTTCTTCATCTTTGTTGATAGCCACAATCACTTTTGAGTCTTTCATTCCGGCTAAATGCTGGATTGCACCACTAATACCTACAGCTATATATAATTGTGGAGCAACAATTTTACCTGTTTGCCCTACTTGCATATCATTTGGTACAAATCCGGCATCAACTGCTGCACGAGATGCACCAATAGCAGCACCTAATTTATCAGCAATACCATTGAGCAAGGCAAAATTATCTCCATTTTGCATGCCACGACCACCCGAAATAATAACACTTGCTGCCGTTAATTCTGGACGCTCTGATACAGTTAGCTCTGCATTCACAAAACTGGATAAACCTGCATCATGCAATTGAGTTAACGTCTCGATGGGTGCAGCACCCCCTAATGAAGCGGCATCAAATGCAGATGCACGCACCGTCATGAGTTTTAACGTATCAGAAGATTGTACCGTCGCGATGGCATTACCGGCATAAATTGGACGGACAAACGTATCAGCAGATTCAACAGCAATGATATCGGAAATTTGTGCAACATCTTTGAGTGCTGCAACTCGAGGCATGAAGTTTTTACCTGTTGTTGTCGCAGCCGCTAATATATGTGAATAACCATCGGCAAGCTCAACCACTAAAGCCGATATGTTTTCAGCTAATTGATATTCGTAGCAACTTGCATCAGCCACAAGGACTCGAGTAACACCGCTAATACTCGCAGCGGCTTGTGCGACTGCGGCGCAATCATGCCCAGCAACCAACACATCAATATCTCCGCCTATTTGACTTGCGGCATGAACGAGTTTGGCCGTTTCAGCTTTTAATTCTGTATTATCATGTTCGGCATAGATTAAAATACTCATGAAATCACCTTTGCTTCTGTTTTTAATTTTGCGACAAGTTCTGCTACATCGGCGACTTTTACACCGCCACTGCGTTGGGCTGGCGCACTCACTTTCAGTAATTTAACATTAGACGTTAGATTGACGCCTAATGACTCTGCGTCTATGGTTTCAACAGGTTTACGCTTGGCTTTCATGATGTTAGGTAGTGAGGCATAGCGCGGTTCATTTAAACGTAAATCAGTAGTCACTATCGCAGGTAATGTCAAAGAGACCGTTTGTAGGCCTCCATCAATTTCACGTGTAACGGCAACCTGCCCATCCGCAACGGCGACCTTAGAGGCAAATGTGCCTTGACCCATATTTGTTAATGCTGCAAGCATTTGACCGGTTTGGTTATTATCTGAATCAATGGCTTGTTTACCCAAAATCACTAAATCTGGGGATTCTTTTACAACAACGGTTTGCAACAGTTTAGCGATTTGCAACGAATCAAGAACTGCGTCAGTCTGAATATGTATACCACGATCCGCACCTAGTGCTAAGGCTGTACGAATTTGTTCAACACAAGCAAGCGAGCCAATTGATACCACTACAATTTCAGAGGCTATGCCCGATTCTTTTAAGCGTATAGCTTCTTCCACGGCAATTTCACAAAATGGATTAATCGACATCTTAACGTTTGCTAAATCCACATTGGATTCGTCAGCTTTGACTTTCACTTTGACATTATAGTCAATCGCCCGTTTAACAGGGACTAGAATTTTCATATCTACCTCATTTGTGTTACGTGCAAAATTAGTGTTAATGTTAATATAATGCAAGTTACCATTAACATTATGCATAATTGTTCAATGTGTCTAATTTACACTGTTATTAACCCTATGATTATTTGAATTTGTTATAACTGTGTATCACTCATATTTAAAGAGGTGGAATGTGGAAAGAGAATCCATGGAATTTGATGTTGTCATCGTTGGTGCCGGTCCTGCGGGATTATCATCTGCCATCCGTTTAATGCAGTTAGCGCAAGCTGCAAATCAAGAACTAATGGTGTGTGTTGTCGAAAAAGGCTCAGAAGTTGGGGCTCATATTTTATCTGGTGCAGTGTTTGAAACGCGTGCTCTGGATGAGCTACTGCCAAACTGGAAAGAGTTAAATGCACCGATAACGACACCAGTCACTAAAGACGCAATATATTACTTAACGAGTGACCAAAAAGGCATCAAACTCCCCAATATAATGACGCCTAAAACGATGCATAATGACGGGAACTATATTGTCTCTATGGCAAACGTGACACGTTGGTTAGCAACGCAAGCTGAACAACTAGGTGTCGAAATATTTCCTGGTTTTGCAGCTGCGCAGACAATCATCGAAGACGGCGTCGTTAAAGGTATAATCACTGGTGATATGGGCATTGCGGCAGACGGCACTCACAAAGAGGGCTACATGCCCGGTATGGAGCTGCGCGCTAAATACACCATATTTGCAGAAGGATGTCGTGGTCACTTAGGCAAGCAACTCATTCAAGAATTTAATCTAGATCGTGATTCCACACCGCAGCATTACGCAATAGGTTTTAAAGAAATTTGGGATATTGATCCACAATTACACCAAGAAGGTTTAGTGGTACATACTGCAGGTTGGCCTTTGGATGATGCGACAGGTGGCAGTTATTTATATCATGCTGAGAATAATCAAGTATTACTCGGGTTGATTGTCGATTTAAATTATAGCAATCCACATTTAAGTCCATTTGATGAATTTCAACGCTTAAAACATCATCCTAAAATAGCGCAATACCTTACCGGCGGAAAACGAGTAAGTTACGGTGCGCGTGCCATCGCTAAAGGTGGTTATCATTCATTACCTAAAATGACGATGCCTGGAGGTATTTTAGTGGGTTGTGAAGCGGGTACGTTAAATTTTGCAAAAATAAAAGGCAATCACACAGCAATGAAATCCGGCATGCTTGCAGCTGAAAGTATATATTCTATACTAAAGGATGAAGTTGCCGATTTACCTAATTTTAAATCACAATTTGAGCAATCATGGTTATATGATGAACTGTATAGTTCACGTAATTTTGGACCCGCCATACACAAATGGGGTAATTTTATAGGCGGTGCCTATAATACCTTCGATCAGAACTTTTTAAGTGGCAAAATGCCAATTAATTTATACGACCATCATGCCGATCATACGCAAATGAAATTAAGTAAAGACTATCCTGTGATTGAATATCCTAAATATGATAACAAAATTAGTTTTGATAAACTTAGTTCAGTGTTTTTGTCGAATACTAATCATGAAGAAGATCAGCCATGTCACTTGCAGCTTATCGACCGAGAACTACCTATAACATTGAATTTAAAGAGTTTTAATGAACCAGCACAGCGTTACTGCCCTGCTGGCGTTTATGAAATCATCAATGATGAACACGGCGAACCTCAATTTAAAATTAATGCTCAAAATTGTATTCACTGTAAGACATGCGATATAAAAGAACCCAGTCAAAACATACAATGGTGCGTTCCTGAGGGGAGCGGAGGCCCTAATTATCCAAATATGTAAAATAATATTTTAATTTAATTAAGTTAGTGCTTATAATAGTAGTGTTAGAGTAAGAGTTATAAATTAAATCAAATTATTTAAAGGAAGCCATTTATGAGTGAATTCTCAGATATTCTGTTACACGCTCGTCGTCTACAAGGCGCAACCAAAGATTTATCTTTAGATGAATTATTTGATGCACAAGAAAAATTAGCATTAGTAATTGAAAAGCGTAAAGAGTTACAAGCTCAATACGAATTAGAAAACCAAGCTAAAATTGCACAAATTGAAGCCATTAAAAAGCAAATGTTAGAAGCTGGATTAGATATTTCAGATTTCGATAACAGCATAGTAAGTGATAAGCCGAAGCGCACGCGTACGCGCGGTGCTAAGCGTCCAATTAAATACGCAATTACCGTTAACAGTGACACAACTAGTTGGACCGGTATCGGTCGTATGCCAGTTGTCTTCACCCAAGCATTAGCAAATGGCAAGTCGCTAGAAGATTTCGCTGTTTAATGCTCTGTAATGCTCAAATCACAGCCCAAGGCAATGACTTGCCTTGGGCTGTTTTGATCCACGGATTGTTTGGTAGCGGGGATAATCTCAACATCCTAGCGCGCGCCCTCGCCTCGCATTGCAATGTTATTCAAATTGATTTACCTGATCATGGACAATCACCTTGGACTGACGGTTTTAGTTTTGCTCATTATTGTACAATGATTGTAGCGACACTCGCCCACCACAATGTAACGTCTGCACATTTTATCGGTCACTCTCTTGGCGGTAAGATGAGCATGCATATCGCGCTTACACACCCTGAGCTTGTCACATCTTTATGTGTTGCGGATATTGCACCAGTTAATTACCCTCATCGCCATCAAGCTGTTTTGTACGCCCTCAATCATGTAGAACTATCTAAATTCATCCAACGCAGTGAAGTCAAAGCTCAATTTGATGAGCTCCTTGAAGAAGAAGGCACTAAGCAGTTTTTATTAAAAAGTTTATATAAAGATAACACCGGCACTTGGCGTTGGCGCTTCAACCATCAACTGCTGACTCGTGATTATGAATTATTAATTGCATGGCCCAAATTTACGACTCAATATCAAGGCCCGACATTATTTATTAAAGGTCAGGACTCTGATTATATTACGCGTGAGCATCAATCCGTTATTTTGCAATTATTTCCACATGCGACATCCAAAATCATCGCAGGTACAGGTCATTGGTTACATGCCCAAAAACCACTCGCGTTTAACCGCATCGTAGAACAATTTATCTTGAAGCATTTGATTTAGGACAAAGAACTTTACAGTTAATGTTAGCAATGGATGCGTTTTATTATCGCCCTATGATACAATTAGCCTCATACAACTTTTGATTACAACTATAGATGTTAGCTCAGCACTACGAACTCATTGAATCCATCGCACTCAATATCGGTTTATTTATCTTATTTATTTTAATGGGATATGCTATTCATGATGTATTAAGTAAAAATGATGTACCAAAGTCTGGTCGTTTTATCGCTTATGGAGTGTTACTGTTAGGCGCAATGGGTTTTGTGGCCAAAGGACTTATTCAATTATTTTGGCAAGCTAGTGGCATCAATTAAGCGAGGAAATAACATGGCAAGTGTGGGTTTATTTTTTGGTAGCGATACAGGTAACACCGAACACATCGCGAAAATGATCCAAAAGCAATTGGGTAAATCACTCATTGATGTGCATGATATTGCCAAAAGTACTAAAGAAGAAATAGCTGAGTTCGATCTCTTATTGTTTGGGATCCCTACTTGGTACTATGGTGAAGCGCAGTGTGATTGGGATGATTTTTTTCCTGAGCTTGAAGAAGTAGATTTTAATGACAAACTGGTTGCCATATTTGGTTGTGGCGATCAAGAAGACTATGCTGAGTATTTCTTAGATGCAATGGGTAT
This sequence comes from Glaciecola sp. UBA983, assembly GCA_002292215.1. Lineage (GTDB taxonomy): Bacteria > Pseudomonadota > Gammaproteobacteria > Enterobacterales > Alteromonadaceae > Opacimonas. The sequence goes on from DBBN01000076.1 coordinate 6,977, forward strand.
GGTCCGAGATATTGTTGAAGCACGTGGTGCAATTTTAATCGGTAAATGGTCGACTGAAGGCTATGATTTCGAAGCATCTAAAGGCATGGCTGATGATGATCATTTTGTTGGTTTGGGGATTGATGAAGATCGTCAACCAGAACTAACAGAAGAACGTGTGAATGCATGGTGTGAACAAATAAAAGAAGAGATGTGCCTCGCCGAGTTATCATAACTCAAGCATAGCTTAAACCTCTGTCAATGTTATACTTATTACCCCTTTTGTAACTATTTTGTATAAAAGGGGTTTATATTTACACTAGCCATATTATACTAGCCTCATAATTTGACACTGAATGCGATAATAATAATATGGATCAGAACAAAGAACTCAAAAAAGCTGGCCTTAAAGTCACGCTACCTCGCCTTAAGATCCTTGAAATATTACAGCAACCCAACAACCAACATATCAGTGCAGAAGACGTATATAAAATTTTGCTAGAGCAAGACGAAGATATAGGTTTAGCTACTGTATATCGAGTATTGAACCAGTTTGATGATGCTGGTATTTTGATCCGCCACCATTTTGAAGGTGGTAAATCAGTGTTTGAAATTAGTCACAAAGAACATCATGACCATTTGGTGTGTTTACGTTGTGGCAAAGTGGTTGAATTTGAAGACCCAGTCATCGAACGTCGTCAGCTTGAAGTTGCAGAACAAAACAACATGAAACTTACTCACCATTCTTTATATATGTATGGTGAATGTAATGATGAAAACTGTGACGCTGACTCGTAACATTCCTTTGCTGTCTTAGCGTAAATTCATCCAATACTTGGCAATAGCCATTTCAATATTTACTGGCACGAATATAAACGACTCATTCGGCGTCAGCTGCACTAATTTATCTAATGCATATTCAGGAACGGTTCCTATAACAGGATAACCACCATGAGTTTGTCTATCCGGCCCCATCACAATCGGTTGTCCATTGGGAGGGATCTGCACCACGCCTAAGGCTAACGCTTGCGATTCATGTTTAACGATACTAGGTATCGCTAGGCTTGAGTGAATGCGCATACCCATTCGATTGGATTGTTGTGATACTTGCATTAACTGACTTGTAAAAAGATATCGTGCATATAAAGAAAATTGCGCATGTTGATAATTAGGCACAAAATCAATTTCCGTCACGCCCGCAATTCCAGTGTTTGGGGATATAATCGGTTGATATTCAGATGACTGATTTGAATAATGCGATGGCATATCCCCCTCGTTACCGACTGGTTGATAACAGCCAATGGCAAAACTATCACCACTTAAGATGGGTTTCCCCTGCCCTAAACCACCAAATTTTTCGCGTATAATACCGCACCGAGAGTCAAAAAATAGTGGTGCATCTATGCCACCAGCGATCCCAACCACTAAGCGCATTCCTTGTTGTAAACGCCCAATACTAAACCTATCACCCGCGATGATGTTGATGACTTGGTTAGGTTTATAACTGTTGGTATTTAAGGTGTTGTTAGTCATTGTTGTAACAGCAATTGCAGCGTTTCCGCCTGAAACGGCTATTGTCATCGGGATATGCGCAACAAAACTACATTCCCCCATTACCTCAAGCGCACTGGTGTAAACGTCTTGATGTAACAATTGATTCACTAAGCGAAATGCAGTCCTGTCCATCGGGCCTGATTCACTCACACCTGAAGCCCCGGCATGGCGCCTACCGCCATCAATAATAAAAATAGGGGATTGGGTTAGCGTACATTCAATCACCCGCGGCCTCCTTACTAGACCTAATCTTAGGTGCAATCTTAGCGGTAAGAATAGGAGTAATGACAGGTACAGCAGGCATAACGGGATAAAATTGAATAATATCTCCCGTTACAAAACTGGCTGGTGTCGACCGGTCAATATCAAATAATACATGTTCAGTTACCCCTAATATATGCCATCCGCCTGGAGAACGCTGCGGATAAATCCCGCAGTAGGCATCCGCAATAGCAACGGCACCAGCAGGGACTTTTAAGCGCGGTGTCGCTAAACGAGGTAAGTGAAACTTATCAGGCAAGCCTGACAAATAAATAAAACCCGGCATAAAACCATTGAGGATCACACTAAACTCAATCGCACAAAACTGTGCGATCAAATCAGCCCGAGATAATGCTAAACGTTGTGCCACATCGACTAAGTCATAGTCCATCCCAAAATCAACAGGAATGTGAGTGATACCCCTTTTACCAGGGCCTTGTGTTGAGACTGATGCATTATTTGATATTGTGGCAGACGAATCCATGACATATTGCTTGAGCAAACGCTCTACCTGATGTAAATCTGCAAAATAATCAATCTCAGAAGGTATAAACTGCACTAATAATTCATTAAAACCTGGAACGATATCTGCCAATTTTATCGCCATATGCTCATACAAGTATAAGCGACACCGACCAATCAACAGCGCTTTATTCACCGTGCAATCTAACTCGCCAAATTCACAATGTAATGTCGTAGGGGTGACCCACTGTGCAACGATCTTCTGTTTCACAAGATGTGTCATCGTTTATTCAGACACCGGTGTCATCATCTTGGCAATGTGTTGTACCAACACAACTGCAGCAGGTGTATCCGAGTGGACACATAATGTATCGGCTTGCAGCGAAATAATATTGCCTGACATAGTAACCACTTGCTGTTGCTGGATCAGACTTTTGGCTTGTGCTAATGAGGCCTCTTCACTTAATACCGCCCCAGCAATGCCTCTGGGCGCAAGCGTTCCATTGTCTAAATAGGCACGATCTGCAAACACTTCAAACCAAATGGTAATGCCGAACTGATTGGCATCTTGCTGCAATGCCGATATATCACAGGTAGCAGGCAGCATTATGGGCAAGTTTAACTGCATCTCTTGCAGGGCTTGAAACGTCGCAAGACGGACTAAAGGGTTAGCAATAATGTCATGATACCAAGCGCCGTGGGGTTTTACGTACTCACACCGAGTCCCAGCAAATTGACACATCGCGTGCATCATCCCAACTTGGTATTGCAATATGGCACCTAATTCTGTTTCAGGTATCACCATATGTCTGCGCCCAAACCCCTGTAAATCAGGATAACTCGGATGTGCACCAATCGTGACATGATGAGCTTTGGCTAATGCGATTGCATGTTTTATGTGCAATGGATCACCACCATGAAAACCGCAGGCAATATTAGCTAGATGTAAAAATGGCATCACAGCCTCATCAACAGGTACTTGATAATGCCCGTAGCTTTCCCCTAAATCACAATTTAATTTCATATATACGCCTTTAACATCCAATGCTGTATGATAGTAATCTGTTATTAATTACTTGTCAGTCACTATGCTTAAAATTGGTCAAATAAATACACTTGTTATTCACGAAGTCTTACATGAAGGCTATACCTGTATTGCACAAGATGCATCCATTGCCGATGATGAATTCATCACGTATGTGTTTCTTCCCTATGCCGAATCGATATTATCGGAAGGCGATACACTTGAGGCGTTTGTGTATATTGATAAGCAACAACAATGCGTTGCAACAACCAAACATCCTAAAGCAGTGACAGGCATGACAGTATTACTACAAGCCAAAGGAATGACTGATTTTGGCGCATTTTTTGATTGGGGGTTAGAGCAAGACTTATTAGTTCCTAGCAAGTTTTTACAAGCGCCCGTTGTCATTGGTATGTCTTACATCGTCCATGTGTTTTATGAAGAAGATAGTCAACGTGTTTTGGGCGCAACTAAACTTCATCGTTTCTTTGCCGAAACCGATGCCTACTCTGCACTAAAAGTAGGTCAAGCCATTGATTGTGTGGTGTGGCATGAAACCGATATGGGTTACAAGGTCCTCATCAACCAACAGTATTTAGGTGTGTTATTTCATGATCAAGCATTGGCAAAACATAAAATAGGCACACAATTTTCAGCTTGGATAAAAAATATTCGTTCAGACGACAAAATTGATATTACTCAATTACAAGATAATCCAAACAGTCGCTTAAACTTACAACAGCAAATTATTGCGGATTTAGAAGCACATGGTGGTATCTCTAGCTTGACGGATAAAAGTAGCCCTGAAGATATTTCATACAAATTTGGTGTGTCTAAAAGCGCATATAAAAAAGCGATTGGCACGTTATTTAAAAATAAACAAATTTTATTGTCAAAAGATGCCATTAAATTAATTACAAAGGAGTAGCTCATGCAAGCAACAGTAAAATGGACAGGTGATTTAGGATTTGACTGTGCAATGGATACAGGTGAAACCTGTCATCTAGATGGTAATAAGCAAGGTCTATCACCGATGCAGGCCGTGTTAATGTCTGTCGGTGCATGCTCATCTGTCGATGTGGTAGAGATCATGAAAAAAGCACGACAGGACTTTACAGGATGCTATTGTGAAGTAACCGCTGAACGTGCGCCTAACCCACCCAGGATATTCACCAACATCCATGCTCACTATGTAGTGACGGGGAAAGGATTAAACGAAAAGCACTTAGCTCGTGCCGTACAGTTATCAACTGAAAAATATTGTTCAGTTATGTTAATGCTGCATGAAACTGTCGCCATTACTACTAGCTACGCGATTGAGGAAGCTCAATAAGATCTAACAAGGAGGCAAGATTTAGATGTTTATTGTAACGGTTTAGTTGATGCTATTGCTCACTTGGTAACGTTTTCTGGGTTTTCACACCCATTTCTTGTAATCTATTGCCCATACTCACAATAGAACCTCGCCCCGTTGATAGCTTTTTCATCGCAGTATCATAGGTATTTTGTGCCACATTAAGTTGTTTGCCGACTTTTTCCATCTCTTCAACATAGCCAGCTAATTTGCTATGCAGTTTACTGGCTTGCTCTGCAATTTCATGGGACATATTAATGCGTTTTTCTGTTTGCCATATATTGTTAATTGTCTTTAGGGCAATCATTAAATTGCTCGGGCTGACTAACATAATATTTTGCTGAAGCGCATCATTAATCAAATTTGGATCTTCATTTATCGCTGCCTGAAACGCAGCCTCTGACGCTAAAAATAATAAGACATAATCTAACGAATGGATCCCATACAACCTGCTATAGTCTTTTTGAGACAAGCCTTTAACGTGTTGTCTAATAGATTGTAGATGTAAATTGCGTTGTATCCGTTCTTCTGCTTCATTATCGGCTTTAAATAAACGCTCATACGCGGTTAAAGACACCTTCGCATCAATAATGACGGATTTTTTATTCGGTAAATTGACCACAATATCGGGTTGATATAAGCGACCATCCTCATCGCGCAATGCAGCTTGACGGATAAACTCCTGTCCTTCTTGTAGCCCACAATTAGATAAAATCGACTCTAAGACCACCTCGCCCCAATTTCCTTGTTGTTTGTTATCGCCTTTTAACGCTTGCGTTAGCGCTAATGCTTGGGCGTTGATGGTTTCATTGAGGGCTTTGAGACTGTGGATCTCTTGTTTCAACGCTGCTCGCTCTAGTCCTTCATGTCTGGATTGTTGCGCAATTTGTTGTTTAAACTCGTCGAGTTTAACCTGTAATGGCTGAACGACATTATGCATACTATGTTGATTCACTGAGTTAAATTTAACGCTTTTTTCTTCGAATATTTTATTTGCTAAACGTTCAAATTTATCTGAAAGCTGTTGCTCTGCTTGTTGCATCAGCACCATTTTTTCTTTAGAGGATTGCTGTAAAGCTTGTAACGAGGCACTTAACGCACCATTGGCAACTTGGTATTCGGTGTTGTGTTCATGCGCTTGTGCAAGTGTATCTTTGAGACTCGCAAGTTGTGCCGTATAGCGCGCAGATAAACGCTGAGTAGTGATCACGTAGGTAACTAATGTGACCAATATAGTTAACGCACCTAATGCCCACCATAAATTGTCAATGAGCCACTGAGTGATAAGTTGCATTGAATTAGTCATCGCTTCGCCTATAAATAAAAAACGCCGCAAGTGCGACGTTTTCTAATATACCAAAGCACTGTATATAAATACAGATTATTTACATAACTAACTGCTTTTATTTAGCTTTTGGCTAGGCTTATGGTTTACCTTTTAAGGCGGCATCTAAATCTGCAATTTTTGCTTTCCAAATAGCAGGGCCTGTTTCATGGGCATTGTTACCATTTGAATCCACAGCAACAGTAACAGGCATATCTTCGACTTCAAACTCATAAATCGCTTCCATACCTAAATCTTCAAACGCCACGACGCGTGCTTTTTTTATCGCTTTGGATACTAAGTATGCAGCACCGCCCACAGCCATTAAATACACCGATTTGTGTTTAGCTATGCTTTTCACTGTCTCAGGACCACGTTCCGCTTTACCAATCATGCCTAATAAGCCTGTTTGCTCTAGCATCATATCGGTAAATTTATCCATACGCGTGGCTGTTGTTGGTCCTGCTGGGCCAACGACTTCATCACCCACGGCGTCCACCGGCCCAACATAATAAATAAAGCGGTTAGTCAGATCGACACCTTCAGGTAAGCCTTCGCCGTTTTGTAGCATGGTTTGAATACGTTTATGCGCCGCATCACGTCCAGTTAACATTTTGCCTGAAAGCAATACCGTCTCACCCACTTTCCAATCCAAAATAGACTCTTTGGTCAGCTCATCCATATTTACCCGGCGAGTATCTGCGCCGACTTCCCATGTGATTTTTGGCCAATCTTCTAATTTCGGTGCTTTTAGCTCAGCAGGACCTGAACCATCAAGATAAAAATGCGCATGACGTGTAGCAGCACAATTTGGGATCATGACCACCGGCTTTGAGGCTGCGTGAGTAGGCATGGATTTAATTTTAATATCGACAACCGTTGTTAATCCACCTAAACCCTGTGCGCCTATACCTAATGCATTTACTTTATGATAAATATCAACGCGGAGCTTTTCTTCGGTTGTTTCTGGGCCACGGGCAATGAGTTCTTGAATATCGACCGGATCCATTAAACTTTCTTTGGCTAATACTCCTGCTTTTTCAGCAGTACCACCAATACCTATACCCAACATGCCTGGCGGACACCAACCGGCTCCCATCGTTGGTAAGGTTTTAACCACCCATTCGGCAATATCATCCGACGGGTTTAGCATAACCATTTTTGATTTGTTTTCACTACCGCCGCCTTTGGCTGCAATCATCACTTCAATCTTATCGCCTGCAACCATATCGATATGCACTACAGCAGGTGTATTATCTTTGGTGTTGATCCGTGCCCCAGCAGGATCAGATACTATGGATGCACGTAATGGGTTATCCGGATTAAGGTAAGCACGTCGAGTGCCTTCATCTATCATTTGTTGCACGGTTAGATCATGTTTATCAAACTGCACTTGCATACCGATTTTAACAAAACAGGTAACGATACCCGTATCTTGACATAATGGTCGCTTACCTTCAGCTGACATTCGTGAATTGATTAGGATCTGTGCCATTGCATCTTTCGCTGCCTGGCTCTCTTCACGATTGTATGCTGCTTCTACCGCTTTGACATAATCTAAAGGGTGGTAATAAGAAATAAACTGTAATGAATCTTCAATACTATCGATAAAATCTTGTTGGCGAATGACTGTCATGCCGACTCCGTAAATTAAGTGATCCTAACTACATGATCTCTAGTTAATAATTAGCTTATAATAGTACCTCGTGTTGTAGCACAACAAAAGACCTAACCTTACAACTTTGGTGTCAAATGTCCCTAATAACAATAAAAACACTTGATGAGTTTACCCATATTGCGCCGGAGCGTCTATTTAGCGCCGTTGCACACCTGTCAAACAGCCTTTTTTTAGATAGTACAGACAATCATGGCAGCGATGCTCAGTTTGATATTTTGTTATTTTCGCCCGTTGCTACTTACTCAGTGACCAATGGTCAAGCGGACTTGAAGATCATGCCCGAAGCCGAAGATTGTGTGCAAATCAACCAAAGTGTACGTGATTCAATTCTCACACAACGCGACCCATTCATTGCTCTGCGTCAATTACATGATCACGTTATGCCTGATGCTAACTTAATCAAATCTTCACTACCCAGTGAGTTTCAATCATTATTCGAACAATTACCCTTTTTAATTGGTTCGGCAGGCTTTGCTGGTTATGATGCCGGTCGTTATCTAGAAGTGCTTCCGCAACATAATCCAGCCGAATATGACACACCTGACTTTCATTACGGGATTTATCTCCATAGTATTATTTATGACCGGACTAGCAAACAGTATTATTGGGTTGCTGACTCACGCAGTAATGCGATAGCCCACTTTGGATTTGGTTTAATGCAAGCTTTACTCGCTAACTCATCCGTTAATGTATCCGTTAATACACCCGTTAAAACACAGCCAACTGACTTTGCCCTTTCCGCTCAGTGGCAAGCGAATATGACACAAGCACAATACGTAGCGCGCTTAGATCGACTACATCAATACATTGTCGCAGGTGATTGTTACCAAGCCAATATTGCGCAGCGGTTCCATGCTCCTTATACTGGCTGCGAGTATCATGGTTATCTGCGCTTGCGGGAACACAACAACGCGCCTTTTTCCGCATTTATTAAAACCGAGCATGGTGCTATTTTATGCATTTCGCCTGAACGTTTTTTAGCCGTACATAAAGGTAAGGTAGAAACCAAACCCATCAAAGGTACCATGCCACGATACGCCGATCCGTTATTAGATCAACAATCAGCAGAAACATTGTTATCGTCAGAAAAAGACCAAGCTGAAAATCTCATGATTGTGGACTTACTGCGTAATGATTTATCTAAACATTGCACTCCCCATAGTGTCAAAGTCCCTAAGTTATTTGCACTTGAATCTTATCCAGCTGTGCATCATATGGTATCAACCGTAACCGGCACACTAAATGATGATAGTGAATTATTTGCTTTGTTATCAGGCGCGTTTCCTGGCGGGTCAATTACTGGCGCACCTAAAGTGCGTGCCATGCAAATCATTGAAGAGTTAGAACCTAACCGCAGAAATATTTATTGTGGCGCAATCGGTTATATTGGTGTCAAACATGATATGGATACTAATATCTGTATCCGCACCTTACTGTGTGAAAACGGTCAGATATTTTGCTGGGCAGGTGGTGGAATCGTGCTAGACTCAGTAGCACAAGATGAATACGCTGAAACCTTAGCTAAGGTTTCTAAGATACTCCCTATATTGCAACAGGATGTCACTTGGACAGACACGCATTCATAACGGCATTTAATCATTGTCGACTAGTCGAAAACGAACATGATTTTCCGAGTTTATTTGAGACATTCCCATCCCCGCGTAATGCCGCTGTAATGATATTATTAGTCGAGCGTGAAAATGGGTTGCATGTGCTGTTTACTCGTCGTGCCGAACACTTAAAACACCACGCTGGGCAAATCTCTTTTCCTGGTGGTAAGTATGAAACCTTTGATGATTCACTACAAGATACCGCCATTCGTGAAACCGAAGAAGAAATAGGGATCACTATCACACATGACCAAGTACTTGGTTCCATTGGACAGTATGCTACTATTAGCGGATTTAATGTCACACCCTATATCGCAATTGCCGATAGTATTCCACCATTAACCATTGATAAAAATGAGGTGGATTATGCGTTTGAAGTGCCTCTAGCGCATTGTATTGATCCACAAAATCTATTGTCACACCGCGTTACCCGTTTGAATAAAACCTTTCCTGTGTATTTTATCCCTTGGCAAGATACGTATATATGGGGCGCAACAGCCGGCATGCTCAAGCAGTTATCACACCACTTGTTATTCTAACAATTCATTATCTTTTCTAATCCATCTCATTTAGCCTTACGCGGTGATGGGCAACACAAAGTATCATTAGACAAAGTCATTAAGACCATGCGTGAAACGGGTAAAGATATGAAGAGTAAATACAAAGAAACCGCACGAGGCGGTTTAGCTGTCAATATTGTAGAATGTTAAGCGATGCTCAGTGATATTTATTTAAGCGGTAAGGTCAGATCTTTAAACATCCGCTCAACATCGTCATTGGTTTTTTGCATCATCGCACGTTCTACCACGTCTTTGGTTAAATGTGGTGCAAAACGCTCAATGAAATCGTACATGTAACTACGTAAGAAATTTCCTTTTCTAAAGCCAATCTTGGTCGTGGAATAATCAAACAAATGACTGGCATCGATTTTCACCAAATCACTATCAAGCTCATGATTCACTGCCATTGAAGCAATAACCCCGACACCGACGCCTAATCGTACATACGTTTTAATCACATCGGCGTCAGTCGCGGTAAATACAATTTTAGGATCTAACCCTGCGTGCCCAAAAGCTTGGTCCAATTCACTACGACCAGTAAAGCCAAAAACGTAAGTCACTAATGGGTATTGTGCTATATCTTCAATGGAGATGGTGGATTTTTGTGCCAGTGGATGGTCTTTTTTAACAATCACACTGCGGTTCCAATGATAGCAAGGTAGCATGACCAAATCATTATAGAGGTGTAATGACTCCGTAGCGATAGCAAAATCCGCTTCGCCCTTGGCGGCTAAGTCACTAATTTGCGAAGGCGTTCCTTGATGCATATGTAAGGAGACTTCTGGGTATTTATCCATGAAACCTTTTATTACACTTGGTAACGCGTAACGAGCTTGAGTGTGTGTGGTTGCAATGTTTAGCTTTCCTTGGTCAGGTAAGTTATGCTCACGGGCAACCGCTTTTATGCTCTCTACTTTAGCCATGATTTCACGAGAAATATCGATAACTTCTTGACCCGCATCTGACACGTGTGTGAGATGCTTGCCACTGCGCCCAAATATTTGGATCCCTAACTCGTCTTCTAACATTCTAACTTGTTTGCTGATCCCCGGTTGCGAAGTGAAAAGACTCTCCGCGGTCGCCGATACATTCAAGTTATTGTTCACCACTTCAACGATATATCTGAGCTGTTGTAATTTCATTTTGATGCTAATAGTTATATTCTTATACGCAAAATTTATAACGAAAGCGGATTAATTACCAGTTCTTTATAACTAATCCTACCATTGAGGCTGTTTTAATCCTCATATTAAGACAAATAACCATCAATAAAAAATTGAATCAGCCGAAATATAATTTATTACAGAGGTGGTATGCCATAATTAGCCCCTCCTCGATGTCATGTTTTTCGTTTATAGGCCATCTATGATTTTTACTATCATTGTTATTTTGATCATTGCGTTAATCATTGTCGCGATCATTATTAATGCTGTACAGCAACATAAATTAGAAGAAGAAGCGAATAAACGCAGGGAACTTACCAAAGTCAAAAACATCATTGATGAAACTGAAAATACCTTAATGGCCTCCAGTCAGCTCCCCGTGCCTATGCATATGCTCGCGATCCTTAATGGGCGCATCCATAGTGCGTTGACTACTATGAGTAAACTCAACCCCAAAGCGTTTGATATACAGCAACGCATTGAAGATGCCGCCAATAAGTCACAGATGCCAGAAAGCGAAATACCGCGTTTTCCACCTGCGTTTAACTTACCCGATAACGACAAAATCATTGTACAGTTCATCCAAGCTATTAAGCGTCTGCGTATGTTATTGCGTGCTGAGAATACCAAAGGTCGTGTGTCGCAATATGCTTATACTGGGTTAGATATTTATTTTGAAAAATTACAGTTAAAGGTGAATGTTGAGACGTTAGCAAAACGCGGACAAGCGGCAATTAACTCCAATATGCTCGGCAGTGCAAGGCAATACTATGAAAAATCCATTAAAGCCCTTGAAGCACAAAATAATCAAGATGAGTATTGCGTTCAAAAATCAACCGAATACCGTGCTAAGCTGTCTGAAATTCAGCATATACTGTTATCTGAACAACAGCCTTCAATTGAATCGAAAAAAGAACATGATCCGATGGACGCACAGTTTGAAACGAAGACTAAGTGGTAACGGGACGCTCTATCATCTCCAGAAAAGCTTGGGTCGTAACAGACATATGTTGATATGGTGTACTAATAATACCAACTTTGCGCTGTAGCAGCGTCTCATTCAACTCCACACAACGCAATCCTAACTCTTCCATACGTTGAGATGATAGTTGCGGCACAATAGCAATACCGATTTGCTGTTTGACCAACTGACCTAACGTACCAATTTGCGACGCCTCCGCGATGATGTGTGGCGTGATGTTATAATGCGCATACACACTATCAATAAACACACGTAAATTACTATTACGGTTCATCACGACCATTGACTCATCCTGCACATCTAAAAGAGTAATGCTATCGACATACCGCTCAGATAACGGATGGCTAGGATGCATGACCACAACAAATTTATCCGTGAATAAAGGCGTAAAGGTCATATCATCTTCTATAGTTGGTTCAAATGAAAAGCCACATTCAACTTTACCCTGACTCACCAGTTCAACCACACGTTCAACTACCACGTCTTCAATTTTTATTGAAATATTCGGGTAGTGCTGGTGAAATGCATACAGATATTCAGGCAAATAGCGTTCAGCAAAAGATGGCATACTTGCTATCGTTAACGAGCCAGTTTGCTTAGCAAACACCGCTTGAATTTGATTGATGGAGTCATAATATTCATCGTATAAACGCAGCGCGATTGGCAAAAATACCTCACCTTCCTTGGTCAAAGACACGCTTCGAGTCGTACGCATAAATAATGCGCCCCCCAGTAACTCTTCACATTTTTTAATTGCAGAGGATAACGCAGGTTGCGAAATGTGTAATTTGATCGCCGCTTCTGCAAAATTATGAGATTGCGCTACAGTTATGAATGCACGTAATTGTTTAAATGACAGTGACATTAACGCCCTCATTGATAAGTAAAATCTATTAATATTGAATATAAATCAATTTTACAAATCATTAAACCTTTTTATACTAGAGTTGTTTACATATTCTTTCCTAATACATGGAGCTGGTGATGGCAGGTTTTGACAAAGTAGTAAATAGTTACGCAGAGGCAATGGCGGGGCTAGAAGATAATATGACAGTATTAGCTGGTGGCTTTGGTTTGTGTGGGATACCTGAAGGGTTGATTGCGCAAATGAAATTGATGCAAACCAAAGGATTAACCATCGTATCCAATAACTGTGGTGTTGATGGATTTGGTTTGGGGATCTTACTAGAAGATAAACAAATAAAAAAAATGATTTCATCCTATGTGGGTGAAAATGCATTATTTGAACAACAGCTATTAAATGGCGAATTAGAGGTTGAGTTAACCCCACAAGGCACGTTAGCCGAAAAAATGCGCGCCGGTGGTGCCGGTATTCCTGCATTTTATACTGCTACCGGTTACGGCACCCCTGTCGGTGAAGGTAAAGAGTCTAGAGAATTTAATGGCCGCCCCTATATTTTAGAAGAATCCATTACCGGTGATTTTGCAATTATTAAAGCCTACAAAGCCGACCGTTATGGTAATTGTATTTATCGCCATACTGCTCAAAACTTCAACCCAATGGCAGCGACAGCAGGTAAAATTACGGTCGTCGAGGTGGAACATATTGTTGAACCTGGCGAGCTTGAGCCTAGTCAAATCCACACTCCTGGTATCTATGTAGATAGAGTTATCCAAGGGTCATTCGAAAAACGCATTGAACGTAAAGTCGTCGCTAAATAAGGAGTCGCATAATGGCATTATCAAGAGAACAAATTGCAATGCGCGTAGCGCAAGAATTTCAAGACGGCGACTATGTAAACTTAGGTATCGGGATCCCTACCCTTGCAGCAAACTATGTCCCTGCTGATATCCAAGTCATGTTGCAATCTGAAAATGGATTACTCGGCATGGGTCCCAATCCTACCGAAGAACAGCTCGATGCGGATATGATTAATGCGGGTAAAGAAACCGTCACGGCTGTCACGGGTGCGAGTATCTTTAACTCTGCAGAAAGTTTTGCCATGATCCGTGGTGGTCATGTAGACTTTACTGTATTAGGTGCGTTTGAAGTTGACGTATCAGGAAATATTGCCTCGTGGATGATCCCTAATAAATTGATCAAGGGTATGGGCGGCGCAATGGACTTGGTAGCTGGTGCAAAAAATATAATCGTAACGATGACGCACGCGGATAAACACGGCAACTCTAAACTCTTACAGCAATGTACTCTTCCCTTAACCGGCGTTAACTGCATCACGCGTATTATTACCGATTTGGCGGTATTGGAGGTTAAAAACCAAGCATTTTATTTAAGCGAACGTGCGCCCGGTGTCAGTGTTGAGGAAATACAAGCCAAGACAGCCGGTGAACTCGTGGTGCCTGAGCATGTACCTGAAATGCAATTTTAGTTACGCAAACTGATTACAAATAAACTGTTACAGTAAAGCGTGTCTTTGGTATAATCACAAGGTTATCCACAATAAGGCACGCTTTTGACTTTTACAGATTTAGATCTTGATCATCGTTTGATCACCTCACTGACCACCAAAAACTTTATTGAACCGACAAAGGTTCAAGCCAACACGATCCCTTATGGAATGATTGGCAAAGATATACTGTGTTGTAGTAAAACCGGTTCAGGTAAAACCTTTGCGTTTGTCCTGCCTATTTTACATCGGTTATTAAATCAAAAGTCATTTGCTAAACGTGATGCTCGAGCGCTTATTTTGGCGCCTACTCGTGAATTAGCAAAGCAAGTTTATATTGAAGTGCGTTCATTATTGTCGTCATTGTCGATCAAAGCAGAGTTAATTGTCGGTGGTGAAAACTATAACGACCAAGTCAAAGCTTTGCGTCATAATCCACAAATCATCGTAGGCACGGCCGGACGTGTTGCTGACCATTTATCCGGTCGAACGTTATTTTTAAATGGCTTAGAAATTCTAGTTTATGATGAAGCCGACCGCATGTTGGATCTCGGCTTTGCCCAAGAATTACTGGCGATTAACCAAGCTGCAGATCACCGTAAACGTCAGACTATGCTATTTTCTGCAACCCTCGATAGTCCGACGCTGACTAATTTAACTGATACCTTATTGCGTAACCCTGAAAAGATCATGCTCGATAGCAGTTTTACGATCCACAGTGATATTACCCAACAATGGTATTTTGCGGATCATATTGAACATAAACAAGCGATGTTAACCTCCTTATTACAAACGGTTGCACACGACCAAGTTATTGTCTTTTGTGCGACCCGCGAAGATACCGTTAAACTCAGTGATATGCTCAACGCACAAGGGCTTAACTCTATAGCCCTGAGTGGCGATCTGTTACAGAACCAACGAGCCAGTGTCATGTCGAGTTTTATAACAGGTCAATATTCTATATTGGTGACAACCGATGTCGCTTCACGAGGATTAGATCTGCGTAATGTATCGTTAGTCATTAACTTTGATTTACCCAAATTAGCTGAAGAATACGTGCACCGTATCGGTCGTACCGGACGTGCAGGTCAAAAAGGGTTGGCCATTGCCATCGTGGGCCCAAGAGATTGGAATGCCTTTACCCATATCCAAAAAAACGTGGGCACCGAAATTGTTATAGAATCTTATCCACTGCTTCCGGCTAAATTCAATGGTCATAAGCTTACAAACTTTAAAGCCAAAGACGCCCGAAATTCTAAGAAAGAGCGTACAATTGATACGCCTAAAGCCACGAAGAAACGAGTAGATACTACGCAAGGCAAAGATATTGGCCACGTTATGATCAAGCGTAAGCCACGTGCTGTGATTGAAGATGACGAACAAGAGTTAGATCTGAGCCAAATCCAGCAGGAAGATCCAACCAATAATGAAGATAATTAATACATAAAGAAGCTGATAACGAATCATATCAGCTTATTGTTAAGGAAGGTGGGGCTAAGTATTTAGTATTCCCACCAACCTTCTTGCCACCAGTGTACAAACTCCTCAAAATCGATCGACCCATCATGATTATCATCAATCAGATTAAAGCCTTCTTCGACTGAAGACACCTTAGTTTTAGGGCTTAACACCGTCAGCAATTCAATAAATTCAGGTAACTCAATCATGCCGTTACCATCCCGATCAAAAAAGTTAAACTCTGAACGAATATCGTTAAGTTGTTGCTCTGTTAGTTTTGTTTGTGGTTCCATAAAAAAACTCAAACTTATGAATAATGAATGTACAAAACATTTTACAGTATTCCCAAGAAGCAACAACCACCAATAGTATTAAGTTTGGATTTAAATATTAGTTTTACCCATCGCTTCACGACGCGCTCGACGTTCTTTCCCTTTGTCTTGACGACGTTTAGTCATTGCAATGCGAGCGTCACTGCCGACATGCGATTCATTTCGCGCATCTGCGAGTGCAACTTGTTTTTCGCGTTCACGAAAACGTGCAATTTGATCGTCGCTATGTGTGCCTGCACATTTAGGACAAGACACCCCCGCTTCAAACTCTACGCTGAGCTTGTCTTCAGCAGTAATCGGTAAACGACAGGCATAACACTGATCGTAAATACTTTTTTCAAGATCGTGGTTAACAGCGACGCGGTTGTCAAAAACAAAACAGTCACCTTCCCATAAGCTTTCTTCTTTCGGCACGTCTTCTAGATATTGTAAAATACCGCCTTCAAGATGATAAACCTCGTCGAAGCCTTGTTCTTTTAAATACGCCGTGGATTTTTCGCAACGGATCCCACCAGTACAAAACATGGCGACTTTTTTATTTTTCGATGGATCGAGGTGTTCTTTCACATACTCTGGAAATTCTCTAAACGTTTGTGTTTTCGGATCAATCGCATGTTTGAAAGTACCAATTTCGATTTCGTAATCATTGCGTGTGTCTATTACTGTCACATCAGGGTCAGAAATAAGCGCATTCCACTCTTGTGGTTTGACATACGTTCCCACTGTTTTGAGTGGATCGATACCTTCGACTCCTAAAGTTACGATTTCTTTTTTGAGTTTTACTTTAGTTCGATAAAACGGCGCATCATCATGTAATGATTCTTTGCTAGAAACGGGGTTGATACGGACATCAGCATTTAAGTACGCTAAAAGATTATCAATCCCTTCACGAGGGCCTGAGATGGTGCCATTGATCCCTTCAGCAGCCAGTAATAAGGTACCTTTGATATGGTTCTCAAGCATAGCGTCAAGTAATGGCTGACGCATTGCTTCGTAGTTTTCAAGTGTGACAAATTTGTACAGCGCACACACGATGTATTTAGACATATTTTATATTTCCTTGCGAATTGGAACGTAAAACCAAAGCAAAATTGCGGGGCGTAGTATACGTAAAAGCAACGTCTATTGCGACCAAAACCCCCATAAACCCTTATTTATTTTATGGCTTTATGGGTTCTGCTAAATTTTTCGCATACAGATCATATAATAATTCGGGGTGTAATGCTTGCTGGAACAGCGTCACTTGTTCGCGTAAAAACACCCCATTATTCATTATATCGTCGTCAATATAATCTGGATTATTGCGCAAACTAAGTGGATGAGGATGCATGATTTGTAAGAGGTGCATCGTTGCTATATCCCCGTTAGCCAATGCACTCGCAGTATGTGTTATAGCTTGAACCCGGTCATTTGAGGCGGCTAATGGTTGTGGCGGTGGTGTCGCTAATACTTTGATTTGTGGATCTGAATCTTCTATATTACTGCTCTCGTCTTGCGAGAGCATGACATTCATTTCTGCCAAACCTGAACGCGCTTGAGCTAAGGATAACAGCCAATGAAAGTGAGCTTGTTGAGTTGTATTAACACGAGATTCTGACAAGGTAGAGCACACACCCGCTAATGCAGCACTAGTGGGGGCAGATGCATGTAATTGCAGATTTGAATTTATCTGCGAACAAAGATGTGTCAGGCTCATATTTGACCAACCGATTAGATACTCTATATTTATCGGCTAGTATGGAATTTACCTAAACAAAACAGTTTGGTTAAGGCGTTGTTTGAACAATCGCGCCCTTGCCGACTCCTTCAAAAGCGATAATTTTGATCTGACCCGCATGAGAACGCTTAGTTTGCTCTTCGAGTAAATATTGCGCCAGACATTCAACTGTAGAGTCGCGGTCAATGACTTCGCATTCAGCTCGACTTATCGCCATTTCAAAATACCCCTGCGATGATTCATATGCAAATGCGGTATGCGTTGCATCTGCCACATCACCATAATCACAATGTAATTGACTAATCGTCACCTGATCTTCAGTAGAACCAATGTAAATATCAGCCCAACGTTCAGCCCAATAAGCTTCTGCTGCCAAATTTTCAGTGCCATCTTCAATGATAGTAATTTTTGAACGATGACCGTGGGCAATACGCTGACAATTTCCGTCATGCTTTTTTAGCCCATGCGTATAATGATAAAACGGCGTAGTAATCACCTCAGCACGCAATAACAACTCAATATCATCAACATTATCAGGTAAATGTATCGCCAAAGCATCTTTTAGATACGCTCCTACACTTTCCATATTGATTTCATCAGCATAAATAAACCCATAAGCTTCGTCTGGGCAATACATATGAATCGTACGATCATTAGGACGTTGAAAGCTCACTTGCACCATATTTTTTTCACGATGAGTAATTTGTGCAAACGCATGTTCCGCAGGCACAAGTAGCTTATGATCCACATATTGATCAATTAAGCCTTTGAGTTGCTTTTTAACAATCCCAAAGTCTTGGACCATGCTTTCTTCATTCAGCTCACCTGCTAAAATAACATCGACGATCCAGCTCTCACCTACCATACCCCGTTTCGGGCATAAGTAAGAAAAATCCATGACAGTTAAATCGTTTACAAATAGGTGCATGTTGTGGTTCCGCTAATCTTTGTCGGCTTTAGACAATTGATCTTTTAAATTAGGTGGGATGCCTTTAATAACTAAGGTATCGGTAACAGGGTCGTAGTGTACTTTATCTCCAAGTAAATTACGATCAAAGCTCAATGTTACACCGCCACCTTGTCCAGAAAACTTAGCAAGCGGCTTTAACGCTGCTCGGTCAGGTTGAAACTGAGGCTCCAAGGGTTGCTCGAGATGGGCATTAAACACACTAAAATCAGACTGTTGCTCTTCATTTTTAGGTAATTTAGCAGCTAACTCGGAAACATTGATATCTTCACCCGACGCTATTTTTTGTTTGTAGTAATCTGCAACCACGCCACGGGACACTTGTTTTTCTTCGGTGGATAATTGTTCAGTGGCTAAATAATCATCAACTTGTGCAATTAATTGTTTGTTTTGTGCTTTGATATCTACTTTTTCTTCACAACCGACAAAACGCATGAAAAAGTCCGAAACTTTGCGTCCCATTCGACCTTTAATAAAACTAACATAACGATGTAATTCTGGCTGAGTGGTGTATTGCGTTAAATCAATACGCACCGCTAATTGCATTTTAGGGACATCAAGGTGATCCGAGTAACTGAGTTCTAGATCGTCCGTCACTTCGACATGTTGTTTCGTGTTGAGCAGCGCAATAAGTAAATATTCCGTCGCCAAAAATTCATAATGTATAAATACAATATAGCCGGTCTCAACTAATCCATCTTCGACTAATGCCTTGATAAGCAGCTGACTACCGCCTTTAGATAATTCGATGAAATGCTCGGCATCTTGAATGGTCGCCCCTAACAATTCTTTAAATTGTGGACCCGCGTTTACGGCAGTTACACTATTTTGTGGATCAGCACCATCTTCATCACTACCTGAAGCGGCCTTTAATACTTCAATTGAGGCAAAACCACCCACCCCTTTACCAGGTTTAGAATTGAACGCTTGGTTAATTTCATGGGCTAATGCTTCGGTAGAAGGACCAATGTCAAAACATGCATTTTTAGGCGTTAATGCCAAACGCTGTTCGCTATTAATCGCTAATTGATGCATGACAAAATGCTTGATAATTGCGCTCATGATAAATTCACTGTTGGTGATATAAGTGTTTGCTATTATAATCTAGAAAAATCATATAGATCAGATATTTTGCATATACTGTTCTAATGCCATTCCTAAACTTAAAGAGACAACCCTTATGCCACAACAATCTCAGTATGATGATGCACAGTTTGAAACAATATTAAATGAAGTATTAATGTGTTTAGAAAAGCATCAAGCTACGCGAGATTTGTCTTTAATGGTATTGGGTAATGCCATTACTCATATTTTTTCGAATCAGGTTGATGAACGAATTAGGCCACAAATGGTCAAACAATTTTGTGATGTATTACAGCGCAGCGTAAAGGACTAATCTATGATTTTTGCTGAATCACCACGCCGTCAGAAGGTTTCTCGCTTAGTCAGCTGGGGTCATTGGTTTGCGTTTTTCAATATTATCATCGCTCTGGTAATAGCATCTATCTATGTATTCTCTGCCCCTTTCCCCGATAACCTGTTAGGCCAGATTTATCTGATTGCTAATTGGTTTGGGCATATTAGTTTTATTACG
The DNA here is from genome assembly GCA_002292215.1 of Glaciecola sp. UBA983. GTDB lineage: Bacteria > Pseudomonadota > Gammaproteobacteria > Enterobacterales > Alteromonadaceae > Opacimonas. Next base: position 27,365 of record DBBN01000076.1, read on the forward strand.
TTTATCGGCTTTGTCATTTTCATCCTCCCCATGTGTTACATGTTGGAAAATATCCGTTTTGTCAAAACCTTTGCCTCCTTTATCGCAGCAGTGGGACTTGCCTTACTAGCGTTTGATGCATTGCTGTTCAACCGCACAGGTTTACATTTAAGTTTACGTTCTAGTGAATTAATTGTTGATGAAACGGCCTCTCAGATAGCCTTATTCTCATGGCAAGAATGGGCTTTTTTGAGTCTGCTGTTTATTGTCTGGTTTGGTTTTCAGTTATTAATGGCAAATGCCTTGTGGAAACGCATCGAACGGTTTAGCCGAAAGCGTGTGGGTCAGTCTGTGATTGGCTTGTTTTTATTCAGCTTTATTGGTTCTCATGCATTACACGTCTGGGCTGATGCGCGTTTATACCAACCGATCATGCTCCAAGATAATATGTTTCCACTGTCTTATCCTTCTACAGCCAAAACGACATTATCACGCTATGGTCTGTTAAATATTACCGATTACGAACAACAAAAATCGGTTCAATTTACGTATAACATTGAACAGCTTGCCTATCCCAAAGAACCGCTTTATTGTCCTATCGACAGAACGTCTAGCTGGGTTATATTGTATGTGACGGATGCTATCGTTCCCTCAACAGCCTTGCCAACTGAATGGTCATCGACTCGCTATTTTCGTCCATCCAATACGTTAGATGTATTAGTCAAAACTGCATTATTTAGTTTACCTAATTTGTATCATCATTATCTTAAAGAATCGACCCCGGTAATAGTTGATGTTCTCAGTGGAATTAAGTTACCCATTCACTTGTACAGCCCGTCAAATACCGGCATTGGTGACAATAAAATCATCACGCTAGATTTTTCAGAACTAACTCGTACACTTGAACAACCACAACCTGGTATCACCTTTGCTTTTATTAATGCTAGCCAGCTCGATACATTAACTCAAAATTTAGCAATAATGAGCGAGTCAAGTACGTCACAGAATTGGCTGATTATGACACCTAACCTCTCTAATAAAGGGGTTAACGGTATGGTGTGGAGTAATAAAACATTGAGTCAACAAGTCATGATCGATGAGGATATTGTACCGAGTATTTTTGCGCAGTTGGGTTGTGATGTAAATCCAACCATTTATTCAACCGGTCAAAACATTTTCGGTCAAGCGCGAGATTGGCAGGTCACAACCGAAAATGACTCAGTCATCTTATTGAATGGCAATTATGTAGCTAAAATTAAGAGTAATGGCTTAACTGAAATTCAGTCTAAAGCGTCTGGGAACCAGTTAAATCAACAACTTAACACAGATATGTTCAACCGAGCAATCAAGCATATCAGTCAGTTTTCTCAGATTAAGTGAAGGCACTCGCGCAGTTTATTGATGTGAAATAACTGCGTGTTCTTTGCCTGTGATGATAATTGCGCAAGGGCTGTTCCATTATCAGCCTGAGCTGCGAGATCGAACAGCCAATATCCTGCTCGTAATTGTGCGTTGATCGCACATTGCATATCAGATTGATTATCCCCAATCAAAATACTTTGTGACAAATCGTAGCCGTAATCTTCAGCAGCACGTAACAACATACCTGAGTTGGGTTTACGACACGTACATTCTTGCGTAAAACAGCTATTGCCTGCAGTTGGATGATGCGGACAGTAATAGGTGTCGGTAATAATCACACCTCGCTCAAGCAGTTGCGCGCACATCCATTGATTCAGCTGCTCAAAATCATCCTGAGTATACATACCACGGGCAATCCCAGACTGATTGGTGACAACAATCACCTCATACCCTAACGATTGCACGTACAACATTAACTCAATCACTCCATCCATGAACTCAAAATCGTCAATATTATGTACATATCCATGATTAACGTTAATCACTCCATCACGGTCAAAAAAAGCTGCTTTTTTGCGGGTCATGGTTATTCCTGCTCTGCTGTTAATTGATAGACGAATATTTTAAAATCGATTGTCACAGCACTCGGATCGTCGATGCACAAGGCTCGTTTTATTGCATTAGCACTATGAGCATAAGGAGTCATCGTAAACAGTTGGCTTTTTTGGATTGAGGTTAAGGTCAAAGTGAATGCGACATCAAGCTCTCTAACGAGTGCAATATCTGGTAAGGCTTGTGGTGCATGTGGCGTCACCGTGTCATAGAGATGCGCTTTGAATTCTTGTAAGTGTGACTGATTAGGCACCACTTGATACCATAGACCACCGGTATTCAGAACGCGTAATGCCTCGGCGCTATCTATCGGGGCAAATATTTGTAACAAGACATCGATTTGATTACTTTGCAAAGGTAAATGAAATGAAGACGCAACAACATATTGATGCTGAGTTAACTGATGTTGTTGTGCTTGTTTGGCTGCTCGGATAACTGCATTTTTCGCGATATCATTGCCTTGATACACGATTTGCGGATCATCTAGTAGCGCACTGAGTTGTCGCAAATAATACCCCTCACCACAACCCGCATCATAAATTGAGCGCACGGTATTATCGCCACGATGGGTGCGAATATCTGCGCCAATCGCTTGAATTAATGGATCATAAAAGCCGGCATTTAAAAATGCTTCGCGTGCTTGTACCATCGCTTTATCATCGCCAGGTTGAAGCGACTTTTTAAATTGCACCGGTAATAAATTGACATAACCTTGTTTGGCAACATCAAAACTATGACCATTGTCACAACGCCAAGGCTGATTGGTTTGCACTGATAAAGGAGAAGCACACAATGGACATTGCCACATAAAAACTACCGAAACGTCAACAAAACAAAATTTTACCAAACTATTGATGCTTTCGCTATGCCAGTCATTTGCATACCTACGTATATATATTGATACCTATCTATCTGAAGCACTTACTAAGCTATTAATTATCCAGAATTTATTCAAAATAGACATGCAACGTTTACGGATCGCCTTAATTGATGAAGAAGCAATTTCTCGAGATACTCTGCGAAGTCATTTGTTGTTTTTCCATCAATTAGAAATTAGTAGTTTTTCTAGCCCTCAGTCGTTTAAACAAGCTTGTTTTAGACAGGACTTTGATATCGTCTTATGTAATCAAGAATTACGTGGAGGACGTTCAGGTACGCAATGGTGTGAAGAGTTGATCATGAATAAATTGATCAAACCATCCACCGGTTTAGCAATCATTACCGGTGACTCGAGTGCCGCGGTGATCAGTCAAATTATCGATGCTAATCCCGATATCATTTTTCTAAAACCCTACACATTGAACATTCTTAAACGCCATTTTGATGAATATTTTGCGTTTAGACAGATCCTCAGCCCATACATGAACGATTTGGATAATGACCGTTTGGCACCCGTAATTCATGGTTTGCTGGCCATCGCAGAAACACATCCTCAACATTTACAATCGACATATCGCTTACTTGGACAGCTATATTTACAAAGCCAGCAGTATTTAGCGGCATTTCACATTTATGAATTAGCCATTGCTAGCTTTCCAAATGCACTATGGGCGAAATGGGGGATGATCAAAAGTCAGTTTTTAAATGGTGATTGGGATAATTGTGCTAGTTTGCTCAATACCCTTCTACAAACCAAAGCAACCCGCGATAAAGCACTAGAATGGTTAGCTTGCGTCGCGTTTACACAGCATGATTATAGTGCTGCCTCTGAATATTTGTCGCGCATACTCACCTGCGATTTATCGCTGCAAGCCACCAAACTAAAATCACATTTATATTGTTTACAGTCGCAAATTGACCAAGCTGTTTCATTGTTAAATGACAAATGTAATGCTAATCACATGCTCAAAGATAAGTTCAAAGAACTGACCTTTGATTTGCTGCGATGTGTCATTAAAAAAATCCAGCATGAGCAAGATGATACAGCTAAATCGTTTCATATTTCACACGCAAAACGCTTACTCACGCGCGCCACTAAAAAAGATGTCGACCCGGTCAGCTTACAAAAACGTGATTGTATTTTGACATCAGTATGTTTGCTCGAAGGCGATACCGAAAAAGTACAGCGTATACTTCAACGTGACTGGATGCAGAATTTTGACCGGGCCAGTGTAGAAACAATTCAGCACGCCATTAATGCTAATCAATTTATAGGGGAACATACTGCGGTAAAACGTTTGTTAACCTTGTCGAAAACCAAACTACACAAAGTAGAATCTCACGTTGAATGTGTTTTGTGCACAACACAATTTGAAAGCCAAGAAGCATTACTCGGCGATCAACCTACTCGTGCAGCACGATACAATAAAAAGGGCAGTCAACTGTATGCTAATAACCAGTTTGAACAGTCTATGTACTATTATTATAAAGCACATCAACTATACCCCAATTCCCCCACCTTTGGATTGAACTTACTGACCTGCATGCACCATTGTCGTCAAGTACAATATAAGGAAGCATTAGCCCAACAGTTATTTGATACATTAAATGGTACTGGACTAAAATCATATCAAATCAAGCGGTTACGCGCTTTACAAGCCGCGTTTAATGGCTTATTCAAACGCACGCACCCGCTTCGTCGATATCGTATCGATGTAGCCGTGCCATGAGGCGTAACCAATGACTGGCATAATTACAATAAAGCCAATGAACCCAGTAATAAAACCAATACCCACACCAGTAAATATAATACTAGCCCAAAGCAACATGGCTAATTTGTTTGTAAGTACTGCATTAATACTCGTTAACACCGCTGTCGCTAAATCCACTTGGCGTTCCATTAAAATCGGTTGGGTAAACGCCGTTATTAAAAACACCACGCCAGTAAACACAATACCAAAACCCGTCCCTACCGCTAAAAACGGCCATAAATTGGAAAGGTTAGGCTCTAAATAAGGGGGATAAAATGCATGGATTAATGCCGCTACCCGTAACCAAAATATCATTAAAATGACTAGCAATAAGCCAAAACCCCATTCATTGACGGCATTACGGCTCATTGCTTTGAGCGAGTGGCTTAGTTTTGGCGGATGCTGTTTTTCTAAAGACCAAGACACATCATATAAACCCGCGGCTAAAAATGGTCCTAATAACATAAAACAAATCAATGCCGGCAGGATGACCATATACCACCCCATCAGTGCAACCAGTGCACTTATTGCCCATGGGACCAATACAAATAACATACCGTAAAAAAGTGTAATGCCGGGTGCGCGTTGTGCGTCTTGTATACCTAAGATTAACCATTTGAATGGGTCAATAATATCCAGCTCACGACAAGGAATAACTCGTGAAATTGAACTGTCCGTAATGGCGTTTTCTGGTGGGTGCTCAAACTCTTTAGACATGGTGCTTCCTTATTGTTGTTACACAAATGGACCAAATAATGAATGCGACACAACTAGTTTTAACTAAGCATGGGATAAAATACAACAGGTTGATTAAAATAGTTCGCAAGTTTATGGGTTAAATCCGCAAATAACATGACCTCATGACAATCGGGAAATTGATAACAATTAGCGATGAAACGATGACAATTGTTGTTAAATACATCATAGTTCAGATATTCAAATATTCTAGCTTGTGCAAAATCAGCCGCCGTGACCGAACTGAGCACCTGTCCATGTTGATCAGCCATTACATAGATTTGTTCACCAGAGCGATCATGAATAAATCGTTCTGGTGAGACAGTGCGCACTAATCCACTGCCGGATAACTCAATAATACCGCCATTAACCCATAATCCAGTATGCGTTAACGCACCAAAAATACCACAACACACTACAGAACCATTTACCGGTATCACCACTTGCTTCGAGCGATATAGGATCTCTGCCATGACATTTATTTCCTGTACGACTATAAACTAGTGAATAAACCTGATGAAACACTTCAACAGAATCAATACATAATGTATGCTACTGATAAGTAGACCTTTAAAACCTAATTTAAGTTCATCACTATGTATCATATCGGTAAATCTGCAAAACTTGACAATGTCTGCTATGACATCCGAGGTCCTATTCATGCTAAAGCGCGAGCAATGGAAGAAGAGGGTCACCGTATTTTAAAACTCAATATTGGCAACCCTGCCCCATTTGGTTTTGAAGCTCCTGATGATATTTTAAAAGACGTCATTTATAACTTACCTTCTGCACAAGGTTATTCTGAAGCAACCGGTATTTACGCTGCTAAAGTTGCAGTGATGCAGTATTACCAACAAAAACATATTCGCAATATGACCACCCAAGATATTTTTATTGGTAATGGCGTTAGCGAAATGATCATGATGGCTATGCAAGCATTACTCAATCAAGGTGACGAGGTGTTATTGCCTGCACCTGATTATCCGTTATGGACTGCGGCAGTCAGCTTGTCTTCAGGGACTCCTGTGCATTATGTCTGTGATGAGCAAGCCGGATGGTTTCCGGATATTGATGATATCAAACAAAAGATCACCTCTAAAACTAAAGCAATTGTACTTATCAATCCCAATAACCCAACCGGTGCGGTGTATTCCAAAGAGCTGTTACTTGATATTGTCGCCATTGCGCGAGAACATAATCTGGTTATCTACAGTGATGAGATCTACGATAAAATTTTATATGATGAAGCCCAACATACCTGTATTGCCTCATTAGCTGATGATGTCTTTATGGTGACGATGTCTGGTTTATCCAAAAATTATCGCGTAGCAGGGTTTCGCGCTGGCTGGTTGTTAGTGTCAGGCAACAAACGGGTCGCGCAAGATTATATCGATGCCCTCAATATGCTTTCCTCTATGCGTATGTGTGCCAATGTCCCGTGTCAGCACGCCATCCAAACCGCATTAGGTGGATATCAGAGCATTAATGATTTAGTGCATGACCGTGGCCGCTTAAAGCTGCAACGTGATGCCGCAACGACTGCCCTCAATGCTATTGACGGTATCTCATGTGTTCAGCCAAAAGGCGCGTTATATTGTTTTGCTAAAGTCGATGCCCAAAAATTTAATATTCATAATGATGAACAAATGATTTTTGATTTATTGCAAAGTGAAAAGATTTTACTCGTCCATGGGCGAGCATTTAACCTGACCCAAGGCTGTTATTTTAGACTGGTATTTTTGCCTCATGCAGACGTATTAACGCCTGCGATTGCCCGTATTGGTCAGTTTTTTAACCATTATCAACAAAGCTAATATGATGATCCAAAAAAGCTCATTCTTAGCCTGGCTACTGAGGATGCCGTTAATTAAACGCTGGGCATTAATGCATACGGTGAAACCTGAAAATGTTGCCGAGCATTCTCATCAAGTCGCCGTGATCGCACACTTATTAGCGGTGATCCGCAATACGCATTTTGCTGGTACACTCAATCCTGAAAAGGCCGCAACTATTGCGCTATACCATGAAGTTAGTGAAACCAAATTACAAGATATTAATCATGTGACCAAATATCACAACCCCGCATTGACCAAAGAATTCAAAAAACTTGAAGAACTGGCAGAAATTGAATGTCTGCATACTTTACCTTCGGCTTTGCAATCTCTATTTGGACAATTGTTAGTGCAAAATCAAGTCGATCCTGAATACAAAAAAATCGTCAAGGCCGCCGATCTACTTTCAGCTTATTTAAAAGCCTGTGACGAACTCAGGTTTGGTAATCATGAATTTAGCCCAGTAAAAGCACGTTTAGAAGGCATGCTGCAGCATTTTTCTGAAGATATGCCCGAAGTTCAGTATTTTCGTGATTGTTTCGAAGAAAACTGTTCTGTCGGAGTTGATGAATTGGCAAAACATCCAATTTAACCCTAATTACCATTATATAAAGGCAATGGATTAACCTAACATATGGAACTATATAGTAAATATCATCACTTAATCGAGCAAACAACACGTACAGGTTTATTTGAATATGCCTCCCAAACCATGGTTTGGAGTGATT
>DBBN01000078.1 GCA_002292215.1 Glaciecola sp. UBA983
AGCACAACGCGGATTTACCTTAGTTGAAATCTTGGTCGCCATTGCGATATTTTCATTAATTGCCAGCGCCTCTACTGCCGTCTTAACCAATGTTATTGCTGCGTCAGAACAATCATCACAATCCATCGAACGATTACAATCACTGCAACGTGCCATGATGGTTATCGAGCGTGATTTGTTACAAGCGGTAAATCGAGCACCACGGATTGGCGGTGTAGATAATAACACGACAGTATTTTTCGGTGGCGCCGGTGAAATGCAAAGCACCCATGATGGTGTCAGTTTTGTCCGTAACGGCTGGCAAAATCCTATGTGGTTACTGCCGCGTTCAAATATGCAAGGTGTCGCCTATCGCCTTAATAGCGATAATGTATTGGAGCGTCTGCACACCCTCTTTGTCGACAACGATTTAGGTGTTGACCCCTTAGTACGACCACTATTAACAGGCGTCACTGACTTGAATATCGAGTTTATGGTGGCAATTAATTCACGTAATGAAATTAGTTGGGATGAGTCTTATGAAGGCAACAAAGTACCTAAAGGCATTGCCATTGAAATCACGACCAAAGATTTTGGTGTGATCCGACGTGAATTCGCCCTGCTTGATCCGCCAGCGGTCCCTGCCCCAGAGGCAAGTTCAGATAGTAGTGCTAGTTCATGACTCGTTCACCTCTAGCGCATCAACGCGGCATGGCATTGTTGATTGTGTTATTCATCGTCGCACTGGTGAGTGTACTTGCAACCGAGATGGGCAGTCGCTTACAACTACAAGTTCAACGTGCCAGTAATATTAAAGATAACAATCAAGCGTATTGGTACAGTATTGGTGCTGAGGCTTACGCCATGATCGCCATCAAAAACTTATATGAACTTGATGATGGAAATATCCATCTCAATCAACCTTGGGCACAACCCCTAGTTTATCCGATAGAAAATGGCCAAATTACCGCTACGATTACAGATTCTCAAGCATGCTTTAATATTAATGCATTAGCACAGCCCCCAAGCTCTTCTAACACTGGCGATCGCAATACCACTCCGGCTATGGACGCCTTTAGTGCGTTAGTTAGAGAAATAACCAATGGCGATACTTATACTGCGGATGTCGTTAGAGACTCGCTGGTTGATTATCTCGATGACAATACCATTGCCCGCCCCTATGGCGCAGAAGATGACACTTATTTGGGTTTACGCTATCCACATTTAAGTGCCAATACTCTCTTAACCGAAGTCTCCGAACTACGGTTAGTCAATGGCGTTAATGTCGAGTGGTTTGCTGATTTATTACAATATGTGTGCGTGCTGCCACAAAACCAAAACTTGGTAATTAATATCAATACCCTGACTGAAGATGATGACATGTTATTATCTGCCGTCACAGGGCTATCCGTATCAGATGCCCAATCATTAATCGAGTCACGCCCTGAGCGTGGCTATGAAACGGCGGCTGATTTTTTTGACGAGCCAGAAATGGCTGGTATCATCTTGTCGGATACGCAACGAACGTGGTTCAACACCACTACAGAGTATTTTACCTTAACGACAATTACTCAGTATAATGAGACACAGTTTACATTGACCAGCTTGATGCATGTAACCAATCAAGAAAATGTCAGTGTCATTCAACGCACTTTTGGGAGAAGGTAACGTGGAACAACTCATCATTCGCTTAGGCGCACACGATGAACAGGCTATTGATTGGGCGATCTGGCAAACCACCCAGAAAACTATTTTAGCTTCTGGTGTGTTACCCGATGCAGCGGCACTTGACACATTACAAGAACGCGCAGCTGGGAGACCCTTGACTGTTTTAGTTCCGTCAACTGAAGTGTTGTTACGGACCATTACCTTGCCCCCTGGAGCATCACGCAAAGTCATTCAATCAATAGGTTTTATGCTAGAAGATGATGTGGCATTAGATATTGATGAACAATTTATTGCATTAGGACCGAAAGTAGATAATCAACAGATGTTAGCCATTGTTGCAGATGCTACTATGAATAAATGGTTGAGATGGCTAAGCGATGCAGGGTTACCGTGCCAGCGGATGCTTCCAGATATATTGGCACTACCGTTACCGATCGCAGCGGATGATACTGCGCCGACATTAGCCAGTATGCAAATCCGAGAACAACTGTTAGTACGCAGTAGTTCATGGGCCGGCTGGGCAGGTGAAACATCCTGGTTAGCGCCGTTATTACAACAGCATATCCAACAACAAGGCAGCCCCTTTGCACTGACACAATTTACCCAGGATGATATCTTTGCTAACAATGAGTTAGTCACTACACACACCGCTGAATTAGAATTACCGATGCATATTTTCGCACAGGGTATTGCACCGCAGACCGATTCTGGATTTATTGCTAGTACGTCATTTAACTTATGCCAAGGTAAGTACCAGCAAAAACAGCGTAGCTCAGGTCAGTGGCAATATTGGCGAAGTGTTGCTGCAGTTGCCGTAATCGCTTTGGGTTTAGGCTTGGTAGATAAGGGCATAATGATCTATGATTTACAGCAACAAAATGATCAACTCAATAGTCAAATCCAACGTGATATTCAAAAAAGCTTTCCCGATATTGGTGCATATCGTGACGCACGACGGGCGATTACTCAATATGTGAATCGTTTACATGATATGGGTAATGGTGTTTCAGGTGTCGATATGCTGACTAACCTCAGCAATGCTTTTGCAGCATCCAATGTCGAAGCGCAATCATTAAAATTTAACCATGACCGTTCAGAGTTAAGGATCCAAGCGCAAGCGAAATCATTTGCGGATTTACAGACCTTTAAAAATCAAGCGCAGGCAATCGGTTATACCGTAGAAGAAGGTGCCATTAATAATCGCAACAATTTAGTCATCGGCACATTGACCATCAAAGGATAAATCATGAACAAAAAAATGATCATTGAGTGGTATGGTAAACTTGAAATCCGCGAACAACTATTATTAAAAATTGGCAGTATCATACTTGTTATAGGGTTATTCTACGGACTCGTGTGGGCGCCTATGAACAACACGATTACTCGCCAAACAGCGCTTTTAGGACAACAACAAGCATTATCAACATGGATCGTACAACAAGAAGCAAAGGTCTTACAATTTCGACGTCAAGGACCGGGTAAAGCAACATTAAAAGGCTCTATCGTGCAAGCAGTCAACCAAACTGCCAAAGCTAGTAATATCACCTTAACACGGATCCAACCCAGTAATGATGAAGTCCAAGTGTGGATTGATGAAGTTGAATTTAATACGTTAATGGTGTGGTTGGATAGTTTAGATAAAAGCGGCGTACAAGTATTACAGGCGGATATTAGTGAATCTGGCGGCGCAGGTATGGTCAAAGTTCGCCGTTTACAACTAGGAAAATCATGAAGTCTCGTATTTTCATAGTGCTTAGCGCACTACTCTTATTAATCATACTTGTCATTGCCAAATTACCGGCAAAGCACGTGGTTTACCGTGTTAACTTCCCCACCGGTATAGGGCTCTATGAAGTGTCAGGTACGATTTGGCAAGGCAGTGCCGCCAGTGCATTAGTGCACGGGCAAACACTAAATAATGTTACATGGGATATCTCCGTATGGGCGTTATTGACCGGTACTATCAGTGCTGAAGTACACACTAACCAGCGCACAAATACGCATGTTAATGGTACTGTTGCCTATGCATTATTTTCTAAGATATTGAGTGTGCATGAGATAAACGCGACATTACCTGCAGAAGTCATATTTGCTCAAGCTGCCCTTCCTGTACCGGTTATTGGCGCAGGTCAAATTGGGATTAAGCTGTCTGATGCGAGCTTCGATGTCAGCCAACCTGTGCCTATTTGTGAACACCTCAATGGTTCAGGTAGTTGGCAAAATGCAGGGGTGTTAGTATCAACGGGTATGGTAGATTTAGGTACGTTTAACGCACAACTACGTTGTATCGATTCGGTATATAACATTGAAGTAAGAGAACCGAACAAACTCGGTTTGTCATTCATTGCGACTGGGAATAATCCACAACAACTACGTATCAATGGACGGTTTAAATTACCGCCAGAGTTACCCGAAGAGATGCAACGAGTGGCTGAATTCTTAGGGCAACCTGATGCTCAAGGCTATACTCCCCTTAAATGGTAATAACATTTGGCACGATTGCAGTAACGCAACTGTTCAAAATATAAACACTTTCATACTTATTTCGGGCAATAATTTGCGCTATTGCCGGTTCGCGACAATAATTTAATAAAATAAGTCGAATAAAGATGGGTAATGGATATATTTTCTGGCGAGCAAAAACCTATAGGTTATGAACAAGCAGCAAGACCTTACCGCATTTTAGTCGTGGATGATTCGCCGATGGATCTGCACTTTTTACTGAATGGCCTATCCGATAATTTTGTGGTGTCATTTGCTTCCTCTGCCAAAGAAGCATTGTCCCTCGTCAATCAATTCCCTCAACCCGATTTAATGTTACTCGATGTCGTCATGCCAGAAATAGATGGGTATGAAATGTGCGCGATGCTAAAAAACGATGTTAATACGCGTAACATACCGGTCATTTTTGTCACCGGAATGCAAGACACATCAGATAAAACCAAAGGATTTAATGCCGGCGCTGTCGATTATATTACCAAGCCACTCGAGATCGCTGAGCTAGAAGCCCGTGTACAGACTCATATTCGCTTAAAAGAACAATCGCAGTACCTTGAGTCTATGGCATATTTTGACCCGCTAACACAGGTTCCTAATCGTCGTAAATATAATGAAGTACTGCAACGCGAATGGGCTCGCTGCATACGCTACCATCATCAAATGTCGATGATCATCATCGATATCGATTTTTTTAAACAATACAACGATCATTATGGTCATGCCGAAGGGGATAATTGTTTAATTGCAGTATCGCGTTTACTCGAAGATCAAGGTGGCCGACCGACGGATTTATTTGCCCGAATCGGCGGTGAAGAATTTGTCATGCTCTTACCTGATTGCAATGCAGCTGGTGCTATGAAAAAAGCAGAAAAAATGCAAACCGTCGTCAATCAAGCTCAGATCCCACACGCGGGTCTTCAAGACGAGCCATATCTCTCCGTCAGTATGGGAGTGGCATCAACCTTTCCAAGTCATGGTCAAGGTGCATTATCACTATTCCAAGCAGCAGATGATGCCCTGTTTGCCGCTAAACGCGATGGTCACAACTGTATTTCAATCGGTAAAAGTAACACTACCCCTGGCATGCACGGAGAGGAAGCTCGTCAAAATCATTAGTAATTAACAAACTAAATAGTTATTGCATAAACGGGATCTCATTGCGGTAATCAACCACACTTGGAAATTCCGTTACTCCTCGTAACGGTTTACGACTATCTGGATTGTCCACGCACAACAAATGTGCAATACCAAAAGTTTTCGCAGCATGTAAAATCGGAATACTATCATCGACAAATAATGTACGTTGCGGATCAAATGGGACATCTTGCTGTAAGGCTTGCCATAGCTGTTGCGATTCTTTAGTTACGCCATAATCGTGAGTCGAAATTAATCGTGTAATATGTGAATCTAACTGTGTCATTTCTACTTTTAACGATAAACTCCCCCGATGTGCATTCGTCACTAACACGACTTCTCGTCCACTATTTTTTAGCGCATCTAAAAATGGGATAGTATCTTCGCGCAACGTAATGAGATGTTGAATCTCTCGCTTAGCAGAGACAATATCTAAGTCGAGTTTTTCTTGCCAAAAATCTAAACAATACCATTGAATTTCACCAAATACTTTAGCGCATTCAGCGGTCATATAAGCCTTGGTCTGTGCTAGGGGTTGGTTCAATTTCTCCGCTAATTTTTGCGGTATCACTTCCAACCAAAAATGATTATCAAAGTGCAGATCGAGTAACGTCCCATCCATATCAAGTAACACTGTATCAATTTGTGACCATGGGACAAGCGGGTCATGTTGCATAACATTTTTCCTTATATCTGCGGGTAAAAAGGGGTATGATAAAACCATTCATTGCTAATGTAACGTAAATCATTGATGAGCAAAATAGATCCCAACAAACCCTTACCCGAAATCACTCATCGCACAATTGTTGCACGGAGTAAATTCTTTCGCATTGAGCAAGTTGATTTAACTTTTTCCAACGGTGCTACACGGCAATTTGAACGCATGGCGGGTAAAGGTCACGGTGCAGTCATGATTGTGCCTTTTTATGATGATGATCATATTTTGCTGATCCGCGAATACGGAGCAGGCACACATCAATACGAATTAGGTTTCCCCAAGGGACTCATTGATGCTGGCGAAACACCGTTTCAAGCTGCTAATCGTGAACTTAAAGAAGAGGCCGGCTATGGTGCCAACGACTTATCTGATCTCATAAATGTGAGTATGGCTCCAACATTTTTTAATGCTAAGATGCATATTGTTATCGCCAGGGATTTATACCCTGAGCGCCTTGAAGGTGATGAACCAGAGCCGCTTGAGGTTGTTAAATGGCCCTTATCCAATATTGACGAATTATTAGCCAGAGATGATTTTACCGAAGCACGGAGTATAGCTGCGCTGCTTTTGGTCGATAAACTACACAATACAAATGCTATTAAGTGAGCCTTTTATGCCATATCAACATTTACTTACCATTGCTCAAGATGCTGCCAAATTAGCTGGCGAAGCGGTTCTAGAAATCTACGATAGCGGCGATTTTACCGAATATAGCAAAGACGACGATTCACCGGTCACCAGTGCGGATTATAGAGCCAATGAAATTATTATGGCGTTACTGGAGCAACATACACCTGATATTCCGATCATGTCCGAAGAAACAGATCAGTTACAATTATCTGACCGTGCCGGATGGCAACGCTATTGGCTAATTGACCCTATTGATGGCACTCAAGAATTCATTGCCCGCAGTGGTGATTTCGCTGTCAACATTGCGCTTATTGAAAATAACGAACCGGTTATTGGTGTGATTTACTGGCCTGCTGGGGAAAGCTTATATTATGCGGTCAAAGGTAAAGGCGCATTTAAATCTTGCGCAGTCGAAAACAAACAAATTCATGTAAAGACATTTGTCGATCCGGCTAACGATCCCGTTGTTATTGCAATTAGCCGCCGACAAAAACGTGAAAATGTCCTCAAACGCTTAGATCAAGCCCGCACTTATCAAACGTTACCAGCAGGAAGCTGTTCTCTCAAGGCGTGCTTTATTGCCGAAGGTAAAGCTGACTTCTTCATGCGTTTAGGCGTGACTGGAGAATGGGATACTGGTGCATCACAATGTATTGTATCTGAAGCTGGTGGGTTAATTCGTTCCGTAGATTTTGAGCCCATGAGTTACAATCAACGTGAATCACTCGAAAATCCAAACTTTGTCGTGTTAGGCGATCAATCGGTTGATTGGGAAGCCTTAGTTAACTATTACATTGATTAACTACTCTTGGTATTCTTGCGCATCTACGATATTAACACTCTCGTATAATTCAGAATACACTAACACCGCTTCACCTGAGCGCAATTTAGCAATCACTTGTTGTACTTTGGTGTCCAAGGAGACTTCTTCAGCGCCATAATCAGTGCCCTCGCGTAACACATAGGATTCTGCCACACTATACAAGACATCGGCGCTTAGCTCTTGGATGGGGATTATCATTTTGTTACTCCTGAGTGCGCATTCATATTTTTCTCCGAAGCAAGCTGCTCAGTAATAAATGCTACTAGTCTAGTTCCTAACCATGTTGATGTAGACCATGGCTTACCTTGTGCAAATCCTACATGTCCGCCGCGTGGACTATATTCATAGGCAACACTGGGCGATAATGCTTGTGCGCCAGGCACTACCGCTTGATTCATAAAGGGATCATCCAACGCGTGCAGAACTAACGTCGGTACCGTAATATATTTTAAAAACTGCATCCCAGAGCATTTTTGATAGTAGTCATTCGCACTGGCAAAGCCATGCAGTGGAGCCGTAATATTTTCATCGAACTTTTCAAACGTATCCAGATTGTTGATCTGTGATTCATCGATGCGCACTTTACCTTTGTAGTCTAATTGAGTGAATTTTTGCCTTAAGGTCGTACGCATGCTGTTAAGCAGCTTACGTTGATATATTTGCGAAAATCCTTCAGATATGGCCTTAGCACACTCATCTAAACGCAACGGAGCTGACACACTGACACATGCCGAAAAAGGATTATCCACTTTGGTTTCACCGGCTAATTTTAACAGCATATTACCGCCTAGAGAATACCCAACACCGCATAATGGGATATCAGGATAGCGCTGGCGCAATTGTTCGGTAAACCACAATGCATCCGAAGTTTCACCACTATGATAAGCTCGATGAGTGCGGTTAGGCTCGCCGCTGCAGCCACGAAAATGCATCAACACCACTTGCCAAGGTTTACCCATACAAGTTTGCACCATATCTTGAATATAATGTGAATCTTTAGAGCCTTCTAAGCCATGAAATAATACCACGACCGCTTGGGTCTCTTGCGGCTCGGGTCCCCATGCGAGATCCAAAAAGTCGCCATCAGGCGTATCTACACGTTCTATTGTCATTGGAACAAGATCCCTTTTCCCAAAAAAACGTGGCCAGATGGTTTGCAAATGTGGATTTTTACACCAAGCAGGTGCTTGATAGGCGGCTAGATATTTTTGTCCAAATTGTGTGTTAAACACTAGGCAATGCTCGCTGTGCGATAGATTCAATGTCTTTGCTAAGGGCGATAGCGCCATTTTTCAAGGCTTGATCCGAAATGTTATTGGCAATGTGCCCGTGCAAATATAACCGAGTTTGCTGTAAGCGTATGTCTTTGTCGTTACCGTCATTAGTATCAAGCGGTTGATCGTTAAGATGGGTTAATGCCCATTGAATAATCGCTTCTTGCTGTCTTTGCTCCGCAGCAAGCTCAGTGCTCAGAGCTGCTTTATAGTCTGTGGAGGATTTATCGCTGTGCGCTAAGCGAACTTGACGAATCGGAGCAACATCGTTGTCATGGGAATGCACAATTACCGTATTGAGTTGTTGTAGGTTGTCCGCCGATAATACTCGATATCCACGCACATCACACCAAATCGCAAATAGCAGCCCGTTAACATGCCCATGATATTGGTCTTGCCAGGCTATGCAATGTGCTTGCATATTCGGTAGTCCATATACCTTTCCCGAGAACGCCCAGAAGTCATCGACCCAGATTTTGAGCACCGATATATTGTGATTAATATTAGCAGAAGACATTAAGCAAACTGCTCATCAAATTCGGTTTGCGCTTCTTCTAGTGCTTCTTGGGCTTCGCACCATGTTTCTTCGGCATTATCGTGTGCTTGTGTACTACTTGCTTGATCAGAAAGTAACATTTTGAGCTGTGCCTTTTGGCTATCTTCATAAACAGTAGGATCGCTTAACGCAGCTTCAATCTGAGTTAATTTTGCTTGTGCGCGTTCCATTGCTTGTTCACTTTGGGTGATTTGTTTTCTTAAGGCCGCTGTCGCTTTTCGAAATTCGGCTTCTAAGCGTTTTTGAGTTTTACGATCCACCGCAGTCGTATTACTGCTGTTAGCCTCATTCGGTGTCGATTGTTTGGCATTATCGGCCTGGCGCTCTTTTTTAGTTTCGTTTAATACCCATTGGGTATAGTCATCCAAATCACCACTAAATACCGCGACTTCTCCGGCATCAACCAAGTAAAAATCTTCGCACACCGACGCTAATAATGTTCGGTCATGTGATACCAACACCATCGCACCGGTAAACCCTTGTAACGCAAAATTCAGCGCATCTCGCATTTCAAGATCCAAGTGGTTTGTCGGCTCATCAAGCAATAACAAATTGGGTTTGCGATATACAATCAGCGCTAAAGCTAAGCGGGCTTTTTCACCACCAGACATTGGCTTAACGATACTGGTTGCTTCGTCACCATGAAAGCCAAATCCCCCTAAATAATCACGTAAGGCTTGCTCCGTCGCAGCACGATCGATGTGTTGTAAATGCGACAATGGCGACCCTGCCATATCTAACGTATCCACTTGATGCTGAGCAAAATAACCGATATCTAAGCCTTGTGAGGTCGTGTATTCACCGCTCATAGGCTGGTGTGCTTGGGCTAATAACTTAATTAAGGTCGATTTACCTGCGCCATTACGTCCGAGCAAACCGATACGACTACCAGGCACCAAATTAAGTTTAACCTCATGGAGGATTACATTATCGCCATAACCAATTTTGACTTTTTCCATTGCAACTAATGGATTGGGTAATTTAGCCGGCGGCAAAAACTCAAAACTAAAGGCACTTTGGGCATGCACAGGAGCAATTTCTTGCATTTTTTCTAGCTGCTTAATTCGGCTCTGTGCTTGTTTAGCTTTACTCGCTTTGGCTTTGAAACGATCGATAAACGATTGTAAATGGGCGGTTTTGGCTTGTTGTTTGGTGTATTCTAACTGTTGTAAACGCAAGCGTTCAGAACGTTGACGTTGATAACTCGTATAATTCCCTTTGTAATGCAGCAATTTTGCAGATTCAAAGGACAGGACATGTTGCGCTATCGCATCGATAAAGGATTTATCATGTGAAATAAGCAGCAAGGTACCCGGGTATTTTTGTAACCATTTCTCTAGCCAAATAACAGCGTCTAAATCTAAATGGTTGGTCGGCTCATCTAGTAACAAAATATCCGATGGACATAATAGTGCTTGCGCTAGGTTTAAGCGCATGCGCCAACCACCTGAGAAATCACTAACAGATCGCGTCAATGCTTCGTTATTAAAACCTAGCCCTGCTAAAATAGTCGCTGCGCGGGCTTGCACATCGTAGGCACCGGCATCTTGTAATTGAGCATGTAATTGACCAATTAATTCACCTTTTTCTTGTTGTTCAGCTGTCGCTAATTGCGATTGCAACGTCATCAAGTGTTTATCACCACTAATGACATAATCAAGTGCAGGCTCATCAGTATTAGGAGTATGCTGGGCGACCGCAACCATGCGCCATTCTTTAGGGATGTGGTATGAACCCGTCTCTAAGGTCAGTTGCTGTTGCAGTAACGCAAATAAGCTAGATTTACCACACCCGTTAGCACCAATAATGGCACATTTTTGACCGGGGAAAATATCTAAACTGCTAGGCTCAAGTAAGGTTTTCGTGCCTCGCATAAAAGAGATATTGTTAAGTTTGATCATAAATAAAGATTTCGGTGCCGGTAATGAATTCGCGCAGCATTATAGCATTATGCGCATTATACGTACCACCACTGACTCACATTTAACATCAGATCAGATCGACATATAGGTTAATATTAATTGCAGTAACCTAATTATGCGCTTTTCACGTATAATAAATAGAATTAAATCTCCTTTAAAACTAGGTAAACGTGATGACTAATAAACTACGTAAACGCTTCATTGCAGGTGCAACCTGTCCAAAATGTAAATCCATAGACTCCATCATGTTGTATTTTGAAAACAACGTCGAAAAGCTCCAATGTGTCAAATGTGATTATAAAGATGTGCAGTCAGCTACGGATGTGTCAGCACAAGTAGTCACTTCAGCCGATGTCATTGGGGTATTTAAGCCGTAATTAATGCTTTGTGTTTAGATTGATTACAGGCTAAGCTAAGTAAACGCAGTTTCTTTACACTGTCGCTACATATTTTTAACAATGTCAATCACACGTATTTTCGAGAAGGATCAATGCCTATGCCATTTAATACTGAATTAACCGCAGAACTAAACCTTATCCTTAAGTTTCCCAGCACGAGTTTAATGCAAGGACTCAAGATCCATCATGATGCAAGTCCTGACGTGATCGCAGCAGCAAAACGATTATTTGATAAAGGGATTGTCACGCAAGCGGATGGTGGTTATTTAACAAATTTAGGCTACGATTTAGCTGATCATGCCAAAGTCATTCAAGCTGCATTAGAGCATTAATAGTGTGGAGGTGGAGCTTCTTCATCTTGAGTTGCAATATTTGATGGTTGCATCGATTTAAGACGTTCCACCATGTGATTCATTTTATAGGTCATTTGTGCAAGTTGCTGTTGCTGCTGTGATAATGCATCATTAAGCGACTCTATAGTATCATCTTGAAACGCAACCTTACTTTCCAGATCCACGATGCGCAAATCTAGTTCATTCATTAATTGCGCAGTCAAAACGGATGGAACTGTTGTCATGGCTTTTGTCATGTTCTTTGTCATGGTTGATAAACCTAATAATATCGATAACGGTAGTTTACCATTAACCCGATAGGATAGTACATTTACGGTGTCGGTAAATTCCACACTTCAGCATAGCCGCTCGAACTCAATGACATCATCTGCTGTTCATCCAAGTAATCTACACCATGTACCATTGCTGTTGGCATTGTAGCCTCGGGGCGAATACCGACTTTATATTGCTTCACTCGTTCACCACTTACTACATCCCACAAGTCCAATGAACGCGAAGGCGAGCCAGTCAGCAAGTACTTACCATCTTGACTAAATTTGCCTGCAGTTAATATTTTTTGTCGTTCAAAATATTCTAATTCAGAGATTTTTAGTCCCGTTGTCAAATCCCAAATAATGGATTGGTCTTTACTATCTGCAGTTAATGCATAACGCCCATATTCATCCAACAATACCGTCGATACACGACTGGTATGGCGAAACGTATATACAATTTGCCCTGTACGAGTATCCCATAAATACGCCACATAATCGTTTCCGCCAGTTAGCGCATAATTTCCGTTAGGTGATAAATCCACACTGTTGATTTTTTCACTGTGACCTAAAAACTCCAACCGCCGCCCAGTTTGAGGCTCTATGTACATGACCTTACCGTTACTTTTCCCGATCAGGATGGCTAAACCTTTGTTACTGACCGCGATATCGCGAATACTTGATTCATCGATCCGCCAAAACCCAACCGGCTCTCCCACAGTCAAATCCCACAAGCCAAATGCCTCTTGATCTGCACTCAGCAGATATAGACCGTCATAACTAATATCTAAATTAGTGACTAGGTTATCTCCTTCTCCAGCATGGCGAAAATTAAACTTTTGACGATTTTGTTGCAACGACCAGACAGAAATTCCGTTATTAATACTCGAAACAACCGAAAGATTAGCTTTAGCATTAATATCAGCAGCCAGAGCGCCCCCGACGGATTGATCGGTTTGTCCTGTAGATTCCGTTTCGGCAAGCCCGCAACCACTGAGCCAGATTGTAAATAAAACCAACAAAATAGGCTTAAATGGTTGGAAAATGGAACTTTTTAAAGTAGATTGCATCAATACCACGCTAACTTATTTTACTGGGTGTATATTTACCCAACCCATCCCCACATAATGGAGAATTATTATAATGAAACAGTCTTTAGCTGCCATCGCAGTCTTATCAGTATTAGGTTTAACGGCCTGTGGCGAACAAACTGAAGCAACAACTACTTCGCCTGAGACACAAGCAACTTCAGCAGCAAGTTTAGAAACTCCGGTTGCACGTCAATCGTATTCGATTGGTGCAAGCATGGGATCATTTGCATTAAGCCGTCAAAAGCAACTGGTTGAACTCGATATGACACTGGATATGGAAATCGTTCGTCAAGGTTTTAACGATGCATTAAATGGTCAACCCGCGCTAAGCTTAGAAGAAATGCAAACTATTATCCGTAATTCAGACCAAGAAGTTCGTGCTAAACAAGAAGCTGCTGCTACGGTTAGTGCACAACAAAACGTGGATGCCGGCAAGGCATTTTTAGCTGAAAACGCAGCCAAAGAAGGCGTTACGGTTACCGAATCTGGCTTACAATATGAAGTATTGGTAGAAGGCACTGGCGTTAAACCATTAGCAACGGATACAGTAAAAGTACATTACAAAGGCACATTGATTGATGGTACTGAGTTTGATTCATCATACTCACGTGGTGAACCCGCTGAATTTCCATTAAACCGTGTCATTCCAGGTTGGACTGAAGGCGTTCAACTTATGAGTGAAGGAAGTAAGTTTAAGTTCGTTATTCCGTCTGAACTTGCCTACGGTGAACGCGCAACAGGAAGCATTACTCCAAATTCAACATTGGTATTTGAAGTTGAATTATTAGACGTTTTAAACGACGAAGAGTAAGGTTAAACGATTAGAGTTAGATTTGCGCTATAGCGCAGTTCTACCCACTAGTCGATAGAATCACAATGCTCACTAATTAGACAAACCCATTACGCGTTAATGGGTTTTTTATATCCTTTAGTTAACCCATTGATTGGTTATATTTTTGCTTAATCAATGAAAGATAATTGGTAAAGTATCGGTCTTAATTATAGTTATTGGGCTGCATACCTAATATTCGCTTTGTACTTACGTATATTTAATATTGAAAAAAGGAAGACCATTATGAATAAATCGACAACCGCTTCATTAGCAATCGCTTCATTATTATCTTTAGGTGTTGCCGCTGATGCTCAAGCAGCAAAAGACAAAAAAGAAAAATGTTATGGTGTGGCTCTAGCCGGCCAAAACGATTGTGGTAACTTAGCTGGAACACATAGTTGTGCAGGACAATCTACGATTGATAATGATATCGGTGAATGGAAACTGGTCCCTAAAGGTTCTTGCCAAGAGATGGGTGGATATTCACGTCAAGACGCGAAGAAAATGTATCAATCTTTAAAAAACTCAAGTGACAAGATGAAAGACAAAGCTAAGCACATGAAAGATAAAGCGATGTCAATGAAGTAACAGGCCTTGCTTTACGCATTCATTGTAATGAAGGATTAGGTTCAGCATGCAGTTAAAATCACAACCTCAAATTGGTGTTGGGCTACGTCACCCTCATTATGAGGCGGCGCTAGCGTCTCCTCAAGGAATAGATTTTGTTGAATTTCATGCTGAAAACCTCTTCGCGCGCAGCGAGTTACAACAGCAATTTATCCTCGATGTTGTCGACCGGTGGAGTGTTAGTTTACATGGCACAGCGATGGGTTTGGGTTCAGTCATTCCGCCTGATGCGAATGCCTTGTATGCATTAGGTGATCTTGTTAGAGCCTCGCAACCGATTCTAGTCTCAGAACATGTGTGTTTTAATCGTGCCCAGATATCTGGTCAATTATTGCATGGTGGTGATCTATACCCTATTCCTTACAATAATGCGTCACTCGACGTACTGTGCCAACATATTGATATCGTCCAAGAGCACCTACAAAGACCTATCTTGCTTGAGAATCTAAGTGCTTATTTAGAAAATATCGAACATGAATATAGTGAAAGTGAGTTCTTAACATTAATGGTACAACGGACTGGTTGCCAGTTATTGCTGGATTTGAACAATGTACTGATCAATGAATATAATAAAAGCACTCAGCAAACTTTTACACCACTGCAAAATGCCATGGCATTTGTGGCTGGTTTACCGGCTGATGCGATAAAAGAAATCCATTTGGCCGGTTTTACTCCGACCAAAATCAACGGTCAATATGTCGACGACCATGCTCAGCCAGTTACGGATGAATGCTGGCAATTATATACCCAAACGCTACCCATTACAGGGTTAGTACCGACGTTAATCGAATGGGATAATAATTTACCCGATTGGTCAGTATTGCAATCTCAAGCTCAATTGGCCCGGGCGATTGCTCAAGAATATCAGGAATCAACCATGTGCTTAGAAAAGTAAGATGGATCTAGCGCAACTAACAGACTGGCAGCACCAGTTTATCTCTGCGGCTTTTGCCACGGATCAGCAGGCGTCTAGTCCTGGCATGGCCATTTATCGCAATAATCTAGTACTCACTCATCGTGCGAGTATCATGGAGACTTTCCCTCGCGCTTGCCAGTTTCTAGGGGAAAATACCCATATCGCTGTCTATCGATATTTAGTTACGTATGGAAAATCGAGTTACGATTGGGCGGATTGTGGGGCTCACTTTGCCGAGTATTTAGCGTTACAACCAGAGTTAGCACATCTGCCTCATATCGCTGCGGTTGCCCAATATGAATGGCACCGTCAGCAATTAAATCGAGCACCTGCTAAGCCTTTTAACCAATCGAGTATCGGTCTATTAGGCACCCATGCTTGGACTGATTTATATTTGGATTTAGCACCGGGTTGGTCGCTATTTACTAGTGAGTATGATACCCACAGCTGGTACAACACTCCCAAGAATAATGCGATACCCGCTAAGGCAAGCACCCAACGCACATGGGTCTGTTGGCGCAGTGCGGTTAAACCCCAAATTGCAAAAGTACCCACGCATACGCAAGTGCTCTTCGAGCATGCAGCAGCAATGAATATTGCTCAGTTAGCTGAACTGGCCGCGATTGCGACTCCTGAACCACTTGACTGGATGGCCTGGCTGGCAACACTGATGCAAGACAAGCAACTTTTTGGTCTGCGCTCTACTGCACAAACTTAGTGGTATATTTCAGTCGGCCGCTACCTTCATTCGCATATTAAGGAACTAAGATGAATGCCATACTTACAATAAAAAATGCTAACAACCAAGTTGCATCTTGGTTAACTAATTTACAACCAATCATTCTGTTATCTGGAAGGATGTATATTGCTTGGGTCTTTTTTAAAGCGGGATTAACTAAGATTAAAGACTGGGAATCAACGTTATTATTGTTTGAATATGAGTATGAAGTACCGATTATTTCGTATGAATTAGCGGCTTATTTAGGCACATTTGGCGAACTTGTGCTCCCGGTGTTACTCGTGCTTGGTCTCGTGACCCGATTTAGCGCAATGGGTTTATTTATCGTCAATGTGATCGCTGTCATCAGCCTGCCAGAGATGCCACCTGCGGCATATAATTTAAATGTCATTTGGGCAGCAATAATCGGATTAAATATATTTTGGGGTGCAGGACGGTTCAGTATTGATGATTATGTTGGGCTAAAATAGCGCTGAGTTATCCTGACTGAGTATTGCAGAACGAGTTATGCCAACTCATAAATTTTTAATCTGCAACGAGACTATTTTTTGAGGGTGATGAACAAGTTCAGATACGCTTGCAAAGCCCCACTTTTGGTGGAATTGTAAAGAAGGTAGATTAGGTGGCTGTACATCTATTTCAGCACACAACATTGGATAGTGTTGTTCTATGGCCCACTGGGTCACATATTCATACAAACGATGACCTAAGCGTTGCGCTCTGTTTGCATGATGGACCACGATGCGATCGACATACAAAAAACGATCATAGTGCTTATCAAACCATTGGTAGTTAATACTCGCATACTGACTACCAGGCCCGATGGCTAATAAAAACGCCACCACTTTTCCTTCGATCTCTACCACGACGTGTACACTTGATTGTGCAACTAATCGCGTTAAGTCCATCTTATCTAATGGACTTAAAACCGAAACCGAATACTCGTTTAATGCAAGTACAGTGTCATAATCGCTCGCTAGCATAGGTCGTATGGTTATATTATCCATGTGTCGGGTTCTCATCGTGGTGCTTATTTAATCCGGTATCAGATTATGCACTATCTCAGATAAATTACATGGTGAAAAGGGATCATTTGGCTGGCTATACGATACTGTAGAAACAGCCATCATCCCTAATAAAATATCGAATACATTATCATGGCTCAAATACGTGTCTTTAACTGCAGCAATACAATCTAATGCCAAGTCCGTATTCTCTTCGCCGGCCCACAATAACATCGGTATGTGAGTTTGTGATTCTGGAGCAAAGCTATAAGGTAAACCATGTAAATAAATGCCATTTTCCCCTAATGATTCACCATGATCGGATACATAAATTAAAGAAGTATTAACTTCTGTGTCAATAGCAGCACGTTTTAACGAGGTAATGATTTTTTCAAGCACATAATCGGTATAAGCAATCGTATTATCATAAGTATTCATTAACGCTTCATCTGTACAATTTTGAATATCACTACGGGGACAATCAGGTGTAAAGGTCCGTTGTGATTGCGGATATCGCTTATAATATGTAGGTCCATGAGAGCCAATCATATGTAATACAATCAGGGTATTTTCATGTGTCAATGTCGATAGTTTAGCGTTAAGTGGCTCCAGTAAAACCTCATCAAAACAAAACTCTCCATCGCACAATGGATGGCTTTCTTGAGGGATGATCTGTATTGAAGGCACGCGTTTGCATACCCCTTTGCAGCTTCCATTGTTATTACTTATCCATAGTACATCGGCACCTGCAGCAGCAATAATATCCACCACATTTTGTTGCGCATTGGCTTGGCGATTATCATACTCAGTGTGGTTTAATCGAGAAAACATACAGGGCACTGATACGGCAGTAGCTGTTCCACACGAGTGCATATTTGAAAATGAAATTAATTTTTCATGCGCGGTATATTGATTGGTATTGTGACTATATCCATTGTAAGAAAAATTTTGTGCTCTAGCGGTTTCACCTAATACCATCACGGTAACGTGTTTTTTTGAATCAGTTCGATGGATTGTAGGGGCTGCATCAAGCTGGGTAAACACTAATGGTGGATACAAATAATGATGTTTAATATATTTAACTGCACCATCGATCATTTTGTACGGAGTGATATAGCCAATCAATGGCTTGTTATTCCGTCCCACCGCTGCATAATCTGAATAAAACACACTTGCTATCAGAGCAATGACTAAGATACTAGACAAGACTAATTTACAGCGACTCGCTAGTTCTGACAAAGCCGGTTTATAGTCGATGCTAACCAATCCGATAACGACCGCAGGCAGCACCCCGAAAACCAGAACAAAAACTGCAGCATGGGCATTTACATATGAGAGAGCTTCGGCTGTATCGCTTTCAAAGGCATTTTGGACCATGCCATAATCAAACACGATTCCATAAGATAACGTGGCATAAAATAGTGCTGCAGATACGATCACAGTAGCAATTAATATAGGCTTGGTGAGGCCTTTCCATGCAAATAGACAATGCATAATGACACTAACCATAAATAAAAATAATGGTAACGACAGTAAAAAAAACGGGTTGTATTGTGCTAACCCGACAATGGCTTGGGTCGCTTTTTGTAAAAAAGGAAAGTTCAATATTAGCGTAATGTAAGCACACGTGAGCATAACCAACTGGTTCGCAGAGAGGTGGGTATTACGTAACTTGTTTATTATTTTTTTCAATGAGAAAAACCTGACAACGAGGTGACTAGCACACTCTGGTTAATGTACCGGGTGATAATAAATGATTAACCTTAAAATAAACTTAAGGACAACGTAAACATGTCACACACTCGATGCCAGTTATGATGTATGCTCTGAAATAGAATCAGATGGTGGTTAGAACTAATTAATTGCCACTACACAAGAAGCACTCAAATATTTATGATAAACAAAGCTAACTTAATTACCCCAAATGGATATAGGCTCCTTCAAGAGGAAGAAGATTATCTATGGCGTATAGAACGCCCTGAAATCACCCAAAAAGTTACATGGGCAGCTGGTTTAGGTGATAGGTCTGATAACGCGGACTACCAGATGAACAAAAGTAGGCTGAGACGAATTCATAGCCGAGTTCGATTTATCAGAAAAAGATTAGAATCCGTTAAGGTAATATCTCCTTCGAAAGAACAGATTGGTAAAGTATTCTTTGGCGCTTGGGTGACGCTAGAAGAGGAATCCGGGGTGTTAAGCAAGGTCCAGATTGTCGGTTCGGATGAAATTTACAAACACGCTGCACCCTGTTCTATTGATTCGCCACTAGCAAGAGCAATGTTAGGTAAAGTAGTGGATGATGAAGTGCTAGTTAATACCCCATCGGGTACTAAGTACTATTATTTAACTGAAATAGAATATGATTTTGATTAATTTTTCAGAAAGCAGAACCGTGTTAGTTGCCTTGGATTAATTGCAGTGCTAACATTTGTGAGTACAGCGCTAATTTAAGGTAACTTATTATGGACACTCGCATTCAATTTAGAATTGATGAAGAAACGAAACGTTTGGCGCAACAAATGGCCGAAAGCCAAGGCCGCACTCTTAGCGACGCATGCCGAGAACTTGCAGAAGGGTTAGCAGAACAACAGAGAAAAACTATAAACCATGATGCATGGTTATCGGGACAGATAAATGCAGCATTTGACAAGTTAGATAACGGAAAAGCTAATTTTATAGTACATGATGAAGCAAAAACATTAATGGAAGCAAGAAAACAAAAAATCCGTAATAGAAAGAAATCATGATCTTTTGGGAAGAAGAATCACTAAATGATCGTGAAAAAATATTTGAATTTCTTTTTGATTTTAATCCAAGTGCGGCAGAAAAAACTGATCAAACTATTGAAGCTAAAATTGAAATCTTACTAGAACACCCACTAATTGGTGTTAAAAGAGACCTTTGTCGTGGAAGAGTGTTAATCATTCCAGAAATATCAATGGTTTTTTCTTATTGGATCGAGGGTGATACGATTAGAATAATGCGAGTTTTACACCAAAAGCAGAATTTCCCACCAGAATAAAGGCAACTGACGCCTTATTATGCAGACCGCATTGTAAACACAACATACAAAAATCAGCAGCTTGAGAAAAGCGGAGCTGCTTAAATCGCGTATTTAGTTTGGCATAGTTACCCTTGCATATCTTCCAATGCTCTTCCTTTAGTTTCTTGCACATACCTAATTACGAAGAAGATTGAAATAAACGCGCAAACGGTATAGAAACCATAAGCACCTGCTAAACCTATACCCGCAAGCATCAGTGGGAACAACATAATAATCGCGAAGTTAGCTCCCCATTGTGCAAGGCCCGCAACGGCTAAGCCTGAACCACGAATCTGGTTCGGGAACATTTCGCCCAACATTACCCACATTACAGGGCCCCAAGAAAGGTTAAAGAAAAAGACATAAGCATTTGCAGCAATTAGCGCTAAAGTACCAAGTTCGCCCATTACCAATTTGTTCGCCGCGGTGTCAAACTCAGAGTTCATGAAAGCAAAAACCATTAAGCCCAGTGTCATAGCCATACCCAAAGAACCAATAGTCAGTAAAGGCTTGCGGCCCAAGTTGTCGATAACTCTGATCGTAATAAGACAGGCAGCAATACTAACGCCGGCGCTGATAATGTTAATTAGCAGCGCGTCGGACTCGGAAAAGCCAACCGCTTGCCAAAGTACAGCCCCATAATAGAACACCACATTAATACCAACCAATTGCTGAAAAACGGCCAAGCCAACGCCTACCCAAACAATAGGCCTTACCCGACCTTTGCTTTTATCAATTAAGTCACTTATGCTGGGTTTCTTGTGTTGGGTTTCAATTGAATCTTGTATTTCTGTCAGTAAATCCTCAGCGGCCGATGTGCCATACAGCTCAGATAGCACAACTTTCGCTTTTTCAGTTTGCTGATTCATGACAAGGTATCTTGGACTTTCAGGAATCAGAAAGAGCACTAAAAAGAAAAAAACAGCAGGAATTAGTTCAATCCAAAACATCCAGCGCCATGCTTCAAACCCCATCCATAAAATATCAGTTGATAAGCCAGCATATTTTGCCAAGGCATAGTTACTAACGAATGCACTAAAGAGTCCGAAAATAATGGCTATTTGTTGAATAGAGGTTAGTCGACCGCGAATTCGAGCAGGCGCAATTTCACTGATATAAGCCGGCGCCATGACCGATGCAGCACCAACTGCTAAGCCACCAAGAATACGATAGATTACGAATTCAAGCGAGCTCGCTGCCACACCCGAGCCCCAGGCACTAACAATAAATAGGATAGAGGCGACAATAAGCAAGGTTTTACGGCCCAGTTTATCGGCTAAAACACCGGCAAAAAGCGCACCTACAGCGCAGCCTATTAGCATACTCGCGATATTAAAACCGCCGGCTAAGTCGCTGGTATTGAATGCCGCAGCCAAACCGTCGTAAGTGCCATTAATTACACCACTGTCGAACCCAAATAGAAAACCACCAATAGTCGCGGCACAGCTGACTAAAATGATATACAGCATGTTTTCGTTTTGATGCTTAATGCTCATTTGCTTCCCTTTATGATAGACAACTGAGTATAAGACGAATTAACGCTATGCACTAGTCTTTGTTACAGCTATATGTGAGGGTGGTTTCGCGTTTAATGTGGTTAATGATATTGAGTATGGCACTCCCAAGGCCCCTAGCGTATAATTAGCACTTTCTAATCAAAACAATTTTCCCTCATGATTATACGTACGTTAGCTAACGAATTAGCTGTCAAAGAATCGCAAGTCCAAGCCGCTGTTACATTGTTAGATGAAGGCGCAACCGTCCCATTCATTGCCCGATATCGTAAAGAGGTGACCAACGGCTTAGATGACACTCAGTTACGTAATCTAGAAAGCCGTCTTGGTTATTTACGTGAATTGCATGATCGTAAAGCGGTTATCCTCAAGTCGATCAATGACCAGGGCAAGTTAACCGATGCCTTAAGTAATGCGATTAATACTGCTGAAAGTAAGACATTACTAGAAGATTTATATTTACCTTACAAACCGCGTCGTCGCACTAAAGGTCAGATTGCTATCGAAGGCGGATTAGCGCCGCTAGCACAAGCCTTATATCAAGATCCAACATTAGATCCCCAAGCTACAGCAACCCAATATATTAATATTGATGCGGGTTTTAACGATGAAAAAGCAGTCCTAGAAGGGGCGAAATTCATCCTGATGGAACAGTTTGCTGAAGATGCGCAATTACTCCAAAAAGTCCGTCAACAAATGACCCAGTATGGTTATTTAGTCAGCCAATTAAACAAAGGTAAAGAGCGTGAGGCAAGTAAATTTGCGGATTATTTTACGCATCAAGAAAAATTCAAAAACGTCCCTTCTCACCGTGCATTAGCGATGTTTCGTGGGCGTAACGAAGGCTTTTTGGCGCTGAACATCACGTTAGATCCTCAAGCAGAAAACCCGAAAACTCAGCGCAGTGAATGCGAGGACATTATTGCGCGACACGTCAATATTCGTGATCTCGGACGTGCCGCTGATGAATGGCTGCAAACAGTCGTCACTTGGACATGGAAAGTCAAAGTGCTGCCTCATATGGAAACTGAACTGTTTAATGCGTTACGTGAAAAAGCAGAAGCCGAAGCGATTAATGTGTTTGCCAAAAACTTACAAGATTTACTAATGGCGGCTCCTGCTGGTGCCAAAGTCACTATGGGTCTAGATCCAGGTATTCGTACTGGGGTTAAAATAGCCATTGTTGATGCCACCGGCAAGGTATTACATACCGGGACTATTTTCCCACATCCTCCGCAAAACGCATGGGATAAATCATTACGTACTTTAATGACAATCTGCAAACAATTTAAAGTCAATTTAATCAGTATTGGCAATGGTACAGGTTCGCGTGAAACCGATAAACTCGTTGCTGAAATGATGAAAGCCAACCCGGATTTAGGCGTGCAAAAAATCATTATTTCTGAAGCTGGTGCATCCGTATACTCAGCATCAGAACTAGCTTCACTAGAACTACCGGGTATGGATGTGTCCTTGCGAGGTGCAGTATCTATTGCTAGGCGCTTACAAGATCCCCTAGCCGAATTAGTGAAAATCGAACCCAAAGCTATCGGTGTTGGCCAATATCAACATGATGTCTCACAAAGCCAGTTAGGTCAGTCATTGACTCGTGTGATTGAAGATTGTGTAAATGCTGTTGGCGTGGATTTAAACACCGCCTCTCCTGCGTTATTAGCCAATGTATCAGGTTTAAATAAAACCCTCGCAAACAATATTGTCGCCCATCGTGACGAACATGGTGCGTTTGATTCGCGTAAAGGGTTGTTGAAGGTAACTCGTTTAGGACCAAAGGCCTATGAACAAGCGGCGGGTTTTTTACGCATTGTGGGTGGTAATAATCCGCTCGACGCATCTTCTGTTCACCCTGAGGCCTATCCGGTCGTTGACAAAATATTGCAACATACTCAGGTTGCGGTTAATGATCTAATTGGGAATACGGAGTTACTTCGTCAGCTCGCTCCAAACGAGTTTATTGATGACAAGTTTGGTGAGCCAACTGTCAAAGATATTTTAAGTGAATTAGATAAACCCGGACGTGACCCCCGCCCAGAATTCAAAACCGCCACTTATAAAGAAGGCGTTGAAAGCATTAAAGATTTAGTGCCTGGAATGATTTTGGAAGGCGTCGTATCTAACGTTGCTAACTTTGGTGCGTTTGTTGATGTTGGCGTTCACCAAGACGGGCTCGTACATATCTCTGCAATGACTGATGGTTTTATCTCTGATCCTCGAGATGTGGTCAAAACCGGTGATGTAGTCAAGGTGAAAGTGGTTGAAGTTGATGTTGAGCGTAAACGCATCGCATTTACCATGCGCATGGGTGATGATGTTGCTGCCAAAGCAAAAGGTAAACCTGCCGTCAACCAAAACACAACAGGACGATCTGGCAAGCCGCCTACGGGTAAATCTGCGCCGCGTTCTGGTGCTGGCAAGCAAAACAATAACAACCTTGGAAAATCATCAGTAAAGCCAGCGAATGCAGGTATGGCAGATGCATTTGCTGCGGCGTTTGCAAAAACTAAAAAGTAATTTTTATTCTGCGCATTGAAGCGACGTGATCATACCCGCGTCACTTCTACTCTGCATACTTATGCGTCGACAAAACGCATAATAATATCGCAAAACTCCACTTTGTTAGAAATAAATGGGGCATGGGATACATGCTCCATTACCACACTGCGTGCATGCGGTTGTAATACCTGAATTGCAGCGACTGCACGTTGTGGCACTAACGAATCTAAACGGCCATATACGCGTAGCGTCGGCTGTTGAATCATTCCTATCTGTGCACGCAAATCCACTTGCTGCAATAATTTTAACCCCTGCAATAAACTCGCTTCACACGGGGCTGGATAAGCCTCAATCGCTTGTTTTAATGCCTGCATATCGTGCTTCGCTGATACCGAACCCATTGCTTGAATTGCCAAAAAACGTTGTACGGTTTTTTGATAATCCCGCGCTAATTGTGTTTCAAATTGCAGTAACACTTTAGGTGCTATACCCAACCAGTCAGATTCTTTGGCATTATCCTCAGTATCCGCGACCGCCATAAAGTGCGGTGTGGATGCCACTGTGATCAACTTTAATACTTTTTGAGGATGACTCAGCGCCAATTGTTGCGCGAGCAAGCCACCTAAAGACCAACCTAAAATAATGGCATTATCGGGGATCACACTTGCAAGTTGTGCCACTGTTTCTTCTAGTTCAGCCAAAGGTATCGCTGCATTGTATCCAAACCCGGGTAAATCAATTAATTGCACTCGCATAGTCTCAGCTAACAAGGGCGCAACTTGATCAAACACGCCACTATTTAACCCCCAACCATGTAATAAAACAATATGCGGTAGGTTATTTTCAACGTTCGCGGGTAACTCATCGGGTAAAACTGATCCAAGGATCCGGTGTTGTAAAATCGAGGTCATGATATGGTCAATATTGGCTACGTGGGAGAGATTTTAATGGAACTACCAGTCTAAAGCAAAAACTATGAAAGGATCATTATGAGACCGTCATCCCCATTAACCACAGAGCTAAAAGCCATGTGGCATCAATGTGTGTTATGCCAAGAGCATACTATCCTTAACGTCTGTGAGTTATGTGAGTCTGATGCGGATTTTATACAACATACCCTATTACGACAAAACCTTTGTGCTGTTAATGATACCGTGACCGATGATTATCTTGAGCATGATGCAGTTCTAAATGCCAAATTTGATGAATTATGGATCTTGGGGGTATATCACTATCCGTTGACGTATTTGATCCCTGCGCTTAAGTTTCATGGTCAACGCCACTTTGCCACCTTACTCGCACAGTGGTTTGTATTGTATCGGGTAAAATACATGACGGATTTACCGCAAGTCATTATCCCAGTGCCCTTGCATTGGCGACGCTTTTTACAGCGCGGGTATAATCAAGCAGAGCTGATCGCACAAACCCTCAGTCAGCATCTACATATACCGATTGATAAAACAGACAGAGACGCCTTAGTAAAACGACGACGCTATACCAAACCACAAAGTGAGTTAAATCAAGAACAACGCCGTCAAAATATGCAACATGTTTTTAGTGTTAACCCACAAGCCATCGCGCAATATCAACATATCGTTATAGTCGATGATGTGATGACTACGGGCGGGACGATTAATGATTTATGCAAAGCAATCTATCGCCATGCACCACACATCAAAATCAGTGTATGGTGCATAGGGTTAAGTACTATCGAATAGTAATCAACTTTGCCATAAAGACCGCATTGGCCATCAACTTTTCAGTGCCACGCCAGTAGCCTCGAAAGTTAACATTATCAGCAAATCCAATCACCTGACCACGACCATAAGGATGCGCAACAATCGCTGAGCTTTGTGCGATTAAATCTTGCATTGCTTGAGCACTATAGCCGCCAAGTAATGGTTCTATCGAATACTTAGCAACACTAATGAATGGTTTATCCACGGCCTTGAGGACCATGTTGTTAGTTTTAAACATCGGCAACAGCGCATTAGGTTTAGCTTGATCGACTACGCCATACATTAATGGATGGGTAGTATCGACTAGTGCTTGATACGTGGCTCCGGCAACTAATTTTTGGGCATGATGCGCATCTTGGTCTGCAAAGTGTAAACCATCGTTACTAAACTCATTGTCAATCGCATCTGAGTCAAGAACACTGGCCTCTAATAAGCCTTGCTGTGCTAAGAACGCCGCACCTCGCTTAGTCCCAATCGCGACACCCCCATCTCGCACCCAGCTTTTAAGTGCATTAATATCACTATCACTTAAACTACGATAACTGCCTGAAGCAAAGATGATGTGGGTAAAATCAGCTATATTGCTACTACTAATACGATCTTGATCAACAACCGCCACCGGCATCATGAGGCGTGTATCAAAGTAATGCCAAATTTCACCGACTTCCGTTTCTGATGTGCCTACACCGCCTACAATCATGACATTTGGTAACGTGGCAACTTGCATGCTCGGGCTGCCTAAATCAATCCCTTGAGGGGTTAATCCAGAGGTTAAACCTACTAATTGCACCGTTAAATGATCAGCCATAGTACGTAATTTTTCTTGCCATTGCGCACTACGCTGTAATCCTGCAGGAATGATAATAGTACCTGCTGCAAACTGCTCTACTTCACCTGACTGTGTTTTTGCTGAAAACGGTTTACCGGCAATACGTGCCTGCAAGTCATTAGCTAACACTCGATACAACAACGCTGGTGCAGAAGAATCCTCCCACGTAAACACATATGCCACTTTCGACGCGACTGCATGATTCATGCTAGCTGAAGATTTTTGATCATCGGATATCTGCGTCACAAGGGTAGCATCGACTTTTCGTGCTTCACGCTTAGTTAATGACGTAAACGCTAAATTATATGCCAATGCAATATTCCAGTTAGAGACATCATAAAACGTATTATCCGGAAAGGATTGACGGGTCGAAAACAACGATGAAAGTAAGCGATATTGTGGCTGCGCGGTCGTCACAAACAGCGCATTTCCCGCAGTAAATTCGATATTATTTACTTTGATATCACTATTTAACAGTGTAGTCGTAATATTATGAGCGTTGAGGTTTGCAACAATGGCTTGATTACGCTTGGCATCATGACTTAATGCGATGAGATAGCCGCCGACCTCATCTTGTTGTTGTAATGCTTGAGTCTCACGGGTGAACTGGGCATGGTGTTGCAAAAATGACGACTTGTGTACCAACGCACCTTTAAACGTCGAAAAACTCGTGGTCACTTGGTTTTTGATGGTTTGAGCAAAACTCAATTGACCGTTTATCGAATCTTGCAAGTGTCCGCGTGAACTGGCTTGTTCAAATAAAATACCTACCGCGCCATGTGCATCAGGATACGTTGAACCTTTACCATAATAAAAATCATCAAAACGTTCTTGAGTAAAATATAATTGCGCTTCATCATCCAATGCTTGTGCATGATATTCGCCCAAAATATTGGTTAAATCGACATTTTGATCTGCCGTTAATGGATTTTTTCGTGACGGCACGCCAGGTTGAAAGAAATACGTTTGGTCAGTATACATTTCATGGAAATCCGTCAGAATATGCGGGCGCCAAGCTTGAAATTGAGCAACACGAGCACGCGATTCAGGATGCGTTAACAACAACCAATCTCTATTCAAATCAAACCAATAATGATTGGTACGCCCGCTCGGAAAACGTTCTTTATGTTCACGATGTAACGAATTTGCTGATGGATGCTTGCCTTTATGCATATTCGCCCATTGTGCAAAGCGTGCTAACCCATCTGGGTTCAGCGACGGATCAAGCAATATCACGGCATTTTCAAGTAACTCATCCACTTGTGGACCTTGAGCCGCAGCGAGGTAATACGCAATCAACAACGCCGCGTTGCTCCCCGATGGCTCATTGCCATGCACAGAATAGCCCATGTACATCACTAATGGAGCCGACTTTTTGGGTACTTTTCCTGCCGTAATTGTGGCTTGATGATCTGCCTTGATTTGCGCAATATTGCGCTGATTTTCTGGCGTAGAAACCGTCAGTAACACCAACCTTCGTTGTTCGTGAGTTAATCCTGTCGTCTCAAGCGTGACGCGATCAGACGCCGCTGCCACGGCTTCCATATACGCCAGTAATTGATCATGACGTACATGCCATGTTCCAACGGGGTAGCCCAAAACAGATTCTGGCGTAGGAATGGCTGGGTCAAATGTGACATTTGTTGGCAGATAATCCAAATCAGAATGTGCCATAAACACCGCTTGTGGATTCGCAGGATCAAAGTTGATTGATGCATCACTGCTCTGCGCGGTATGTTGTGCATGCTGTGCATGTGCCGCCGTTGAAGCAGCTAAGCTCAAAGTACACAGTAAAAATAGTGCCTGACATGTTTTTTGCGAGGGTAGCAAGAACATATTCACTCCATTGTTTTTATTAGTTATTTATAGGTATTGTCAGTAAAAAATGACATATTTGCAATTTTATCGTCCATAATTATAAAAAAGAGTGTAATACTTGACTGTTTTAGTCGGGTAATAGTGTTATTATATTTAAATACTGTTAGGGGTAACGAGGAAGCAACCTATGATTAATATTTCAGAAACTGCCCAAGCGCATTTTGTTAAACTACTTAAAAACCAAGAAGATAACACCAATATCCGCGTATTTGTTGTTAATCCAGGGACTGCCACAGCTGAATGCGGTGTGTCATATTGTACCACTGACGCTGTTGAAGCGACGGATGTACGTTTACCGTTTAATGGTTTTGATGCTGTGGTTGACCAAGAGTCGGCACCTTATTTAGAAGAAGCGTCGATTGATTTTGTGACTGACCAAATGGGCT
Organism: Glaciecola sp. UBA983; assembly: GCA_002292215.1. GTDB lineage: Bacteria > Pseudomonadota > Gammaproteobacteria > Enterobacterales > Alteromonadaceae > Opacimonas. Next base: position 29,318 of record DBBN01000078.1, read on the forward strand.
CACAACTCACACTTAAAGCGCCTAATGCTAAAGCACGTAAAATTGCGAGCGACGCTCCACTCATCGAGCGTGTTGAATATTTGATTCAAACCGAGATCAACCCACAATTAGCCAACCATAATGGTCAAGTAACCTTAACCGGCATTACCGATGATGGCGTGGCTATTTTACAATTTGGTGGTGGTTGTAACGGCTGTTCTATGGTTGATGTGACACTTAAAGACGGCATTGAAAAACAAATGCTAGAACAATTTGCCGGCGAGCTTAACGGTGTGCGCGATGCGACCGAGCACGCGGCAGGTGAGCACTCATATTATTAAGCTTCATTAATGCGTCCTGCATTTAAACGATTCGTGATTAAATTCGGCGCTGACCCCCAAGGGAGTTGGCGCCGTTTTATTCTTGGTCTACTTATTTTTATAAGTGCTCTGAGCGGATTATTACTCAACACTCAGCCTCAATCAGCTTGGTTGGATAACTTGTGTGTCCTAGTCATGCTAATTGGTTTTGGGTTTGCGATGATTGGTTATGTCGGTATATTTGCAAGCCGATTTAATCGCTTACTGTAAAGCCACCAAAGATGCCCGCCTAATGTTAGTCCGCGCATTGTTTGTAGCGCCAATAACGCATACCACAAACCTAAATTCTCTAAGCCCAAGGTCAACCAGTAGACCAAGAAAAACCCAGCAAACGCACTCACGAACATACTATTACGCATGACATCTGCACGCGTTAACCCAATATAAATCCCATCCAGACAGTAACACCAATGAGCCAATAACGGTAACGCCACAATTAATCCATAGTATGGTTGAGCTGCCACAATAATGTCAGTTTGATTAGTTAGCAGCCCTAAAATATCACTAAAACCCAATGCAAATATAATGGCAAAGCTCAGTGCAAAAATACTCGACCACATGAAGCTAATTCCAATGTTTTGCCATTTTTGACGTTGATCGGATTGTCCTTGTGCCTCGCCTATGAGAGCTTCAATCGCATTTGCAATCCCATCAAGCCCGAGTGCGATTATAACGAAAAATTGCATCAACAATGCATTGATCGCTGCAGCCTCCACCCCATATCGAGCGCCTTGATAGGTAACAAATGCCAAACACAGTTGTAAAAATATAGAACGAATAAACAAATCACGATTCAGGGATAACAAACGATAAAAACGTGCAAGACGAAACCAATCGGGACTTAACATACGGATAGATGATGAGGGGATGTTGTCTTTGCGTAACAATGCCGGTATTGCCGAGCATGGTAGACCTTGTTCACGACCTCTCACATAACGATATATCATCGAGATACTGGCGATACACATCAACCATTCCGTGATAACAGTGGCATAAGCTAGCCCGGCAACGGATAAATCAAAGCCAAAGACCAGTGTTAAATTGAGGACAATATTGGTTAAGTTACCTATTATTTGGATCCACATCACTTGCTTGGTGCGTTGATGCCCTACCATCCATCCTATTAACACTAGGTTAAACAGGATAATCGGTGCATTTGCTACCCGAATCGAAAAATAAGTATGTAACGACGATTGTGCTAATGTAGGCAGTTCCGTATAAGACTGGATCCAAGCAAGCAGAGGTGCACTAAGTAAATAAAGTCCAGCACCAAGGACTAACGCGCAGATTAACCCTCTTGCGAGCTCATCAAACCACACTCGCTGAGCGGGTTCTTGTGTCAATGAAAAAGCCCCATACTGCTGCGCGGCTAAGCCACTTATCGACATGCGCAAAAAACCCAACAACCAAATAATTTGCGAGAGTAAAAATGTCCCTACAGCTGCCCCAGCTAATAATTGCGCATCACCTAAATGACCCAATACAGCGGTATCAACTAGCCCTAATAGTGGTTGAGACAAATTTGCTAGGATCAGGGGGAGCGCCAATAACAATAATTTTTTTGATGAAGCAGATCGCAGCACAGATAACCTTATATGCTTAACACAGAATGGCGGATTAAGTTGGCACTTTACCGCAATTTACTTATACTATCTAACAATTATGCTGTCGTACTCTAGGTGCATGATAATCCAATCAATTTTCTTGTACAGGTCGCTATTAATTATGTCTAGTCGTATTGTTTTATTATTATTGTTTTGTGTTTGCTGTGTGAATGTAGCTCTGGCTAAACAACCAGATGTTGCAGCTAAAACAGAAACATCAATTCCTACTGGAATGCTTGATAACCTTGTCATTTTACAGTACCACAATGTGTCGACTAAAACGCCAGCTTCGACTTCTATCGCGCCAGAGAAATTTGCTGAACATTTGGCATATTTATATCGCCATTATACTGTGGTTGATCTGTTTGACGCTATCAAAGCTCTTCGAGCAGGGAACTCACTCCCGGATAAAGCCGTGGCGATTACGTTTGATGATGGATTTGATAATATTTTACTCAATGCCCATCCGTTGTTACAAAAATATAACTTTCCCTACACTATCTTTATTAACCCACAACGGATTGATAAAGACCGCAATCAACTGACGTGGTACGAAGTTAAACAGATGGCACAAGAAAACGTCAGATTTGCAAATCATACATTGGACCATTTGCATTTATTAAACCGCGAATATCGCAACGGAGAAAAAGAATCTGACGCACAGTGGTTAACTCGAATCATGTACAATATCGACCAAGCAGAGAAATTAATTGAAACTCAACTTGGTTATTCGTTGCAATTTCTTGCTTATCCTTACGGCGAGTTTGATACGTTTTTAGCGCAACACCTAGAACAACAAGGTTATATCGGTTTTGCACAACATTCAGGTGCGGTATTCAGTGGTAGTAATTTTAGTGCCCTACCTCGGTTCCCTGCAGCAGGTCGATACGCCAATATCAACACCTTAAAAGTAAAATTAAATAGCTTGGCGATGCCCGTTCTCGACAACAATATTCAGTCACCCGTTGTTAGTGAAGAGGGCTTTCCGTCTACACTAAAACTGACCGTTGCCGCTGCTGATTTGAATATGAACGCTATGAATTGCTTTTTCCAAGGGCATCTACAAGACAAGAAAATAATTGAAAATTTGGTTGAGGTCAGCTTACCAGAGAGTTTTCCTTTCGGGCGTTCACGCATGAATTGTACTGCCCCAAGTAAGACACAAAAAGGGCGGTTTTATTGGTTCTCTCAACCATTTTTTAAGGCGAATGAGAATCAGTTATTCCCTGATTAAACTAACACTACCTTCGTGTTTATTCGGCACGCCCATAGGCAATGACTTTAGGCATATCGGCAATGATTTGTGCAGTGTCACTCATTGCGATTTGTCCAGGTGCATGTTGAGGCTTAAAGCGTCCGATGACTTGCCCCAGAGGATTAATCACCACCACTGAACCAGAATGATCGACCAGATAATTGGGATCATCAGTGCTTTGTGACATCGAATACATCATTCCCATACTACGTACCAACGGATACAGTTGTTTATGCTCTGCTGTTGCACCTATAAACTCTGGATTAAAAAAGCCGACATACTCTGCTAAACGTTCAATCGTATCGCGCTTAGGATCGACCGATAAAAACCAGACTTTTATGGGTTGCTGATCTGCTGTAGCAATAATTTTTGGATAGGCTTGATTCAGTGCTGCTAAGGTCGTTGGACAAATATCAGGACAGTAAGTATAGCCAACAAACGCTAACGTCCATTGTCCGGTAAGATCAGCATTTGTCATCGCTTGATTGTGATGATTAGTGAGTGTGAAGTCGACAATTTTACGAGCAATAGGATACCACTGCATAAAATCAGTACCTGATGGGTGCGCTTCACTCAATGAGGATACCGCTTTGTGCGATGTCATGGATGCTGACGATTTATTCATTTGATAACTGACTACCAGCCCAATAACAAACGCAACAGCAATAATAACTTTGACCAACATACTCACGCAGTAATTCCCTACTTAATTAAACCTATGTCACTATTAAAGCGTAATAGGGATGTAATGATCAAGTAATAACACCACAAACAACACCATTAAATGAATAATGGAAAATCTGAACGTTTGCATCGCAGTGTGTTCATCAGGTGAATATTTAAGTTTATAGGCGTAATACAAAAAGCCAGCATTTAATACGCTAGAACCTGCAAGATAAATTAGATCCGCCATCCCTGCAAGGTAGGGTAATAAACACACTATGAACAACAATACTGTATATAACAAGACGAACGTTTTGGTATATTCAACACCATGTGTGACTGGTAGCATGGGTATTTTTGCTTTTGCGTAGTCTTTTTCACGATGAATTGCCAATGCCCAAAAATGCGGCGGTGTCCACGTAAAGATAATCAGCACTAGTAATAATGGATAGGCGTGGATCTCACCGGTTACGGCTGTCCAGCCCAATAATGGAGGAATTGCTCCTGCTAACCCACCAATCACAATATTTTGTGGTGTGGCTCGTTTTAAAAATAAGGTATAAATCCCGGCATAACCGACTAAACCCGCTAAGGTTAAAATTGCGGTTAATTGATTGATCCAAAGATCTAAAGCAACAAAGCCGAGAACACCTAAAATGAATGCAAAAGTAAGCGCTTGCTTACTAGTTACACGTCCTTTGGCAACAGGACGATTGAATGTTCGCGCCATTTTACTATCGATTTCATGATCCACAACATGATTAACCACTGCTGCGGCTGAAGACAAAGCCCCAATCCCAAATAACCCCACAATCAAGGTTTGTGCAGGGATCCAAGTATCACTCGCCAGACACATCCCCACTAATGCTGTCAGTAATAATAATAGCACTACATTAGGTTTAGTCATTTCATAATAATCACGCCACGCGGCAGGCTGTTGCTTTGCTGAGCGTTTGTTAGCAAGTTTACCTAATGAGGCACTATTGGGCATGTTAATCTCCTAGACGCGACGATAAAGGGTATATGTGGTCATCACCATGACCAATAAAAGACAAGCGGCGACTGCGTTATGTAACGTCGCAACGATAAGGGGTAATGAATATACAACATTACTAATACCCAACAATACTTGAGCTGTCAGCACTACTGCTATCGTAATACTGAGTTTACGTACCATCTTAGAGTTAGCTTGGCGATACAGGCTGATAGCCAACCACAATAAATATCCCGTCACAATAACGGCGCCAAAGCGATGAAGAATATGCATGGTCATCCGTTCATTATAAGTATGTACGCCAAATTCATAACTTTGTGCGGCGGGAACGCTAAACGCGCCAACAAATTCTAATCGAGCTTGCCAGTCCCCTTGGCAAATTGGTAAATCCGTACAGGCTAACGAAGCATAATTAGCCGAAGTCCAGCCTCCAAGAGCAATTTGTACAACGAGCAATATTATTCCCAACAATGCAAATTTAGCCATATCACGCATCGTAGAATTACCCATTGGTAATTGATAAGGTGTCATACGTAAATACAACAAAAACAAACATGATATTACAGTAAAGCCACCTAATAAATGCCCCATCACCACAACAGGAAGTAAATTCAGTGTGACCGTCCACATACCAAGCGCACCTTGAAAGCAGACTAAAAATAATAATAAAATCGGGAGTCTCAACGGCTGTCCGACTTTACGTTTAAACGCTGCTATGCAAGCAATAATTAAAATACACAAACCGAGCGCACTTGCGAAATAGCGATGGATCATTTCATTCCATGCTTTTTCTACTTCAACGGGTCTATCTGGAAACGCTTCGTTCGCTGCATCAATGGTCAACTCGGTCATCGGCACGCCTAACTTACCATAACAACCGGGCCAATCAGGACAACCTAAGCCGGCATCTGTTAAGCGGGTATAGGCACCTAGAACTATCACAACAAGGGCTAACAGAATGCTCGCTAAAACCAATTTCTTCATGTATTTACTTCATCCTATTCTGGATAATTTCAGCAGTTTTTTGATATCCGAAAGTATATCTCGACTAGCCTGTACTGCTTGTTCTTTTTCTGGGTATAACGGATGCTTTAACATCCCGTTGTTCAATGTATCTACAATAAAAATACCATTAGGCGAGATATTTTTAAACATTTCATTTACATTTTTTTTAGGTAATTGTAACGTTTTGAGTTCTTTATGCTGACCAAGGGCTATCTCGTCATGATTTGCAGTCGTAACAGGTATCACTTGCAATGCAGCTAATTCACTGTTTTCAGTAGTAATTATAAGTGGCTCAACGCGATCCATATGCTTCCCAAGTGCAATATGAATTTGCCCCATCGCGTACAGTGCATTACGGCATGTGGCATCACATTTTTCTGGTAGCACGTATACTAAACGCCATAATGGTGGAAGCTTGGCAAAGTCTTGTGCAAAATCAATCGGCGGTGACAATAACTCACCACGATTAGTGGCTGCTTTATTAAACCACTCATTTTCTAGTGCAACCTTAGCCAATATTACGGGCAAGACAAACACCACGACGAGCGCAATAATTGCTATTTTATTTTTCCTTTCTGCCACTTGATACCTCTTTGTATTTAACTGAATATGGGAATAACTATATGTTTATATCGTGCTTATTATTCGGGATTTTCTTTTAGGTTCTGTGCCTTACGCCGACGTGCTACAAGATAAATCACACTCGCTGCAATCGCTAAACCATACCACTGTAATGCATAACCGATATGTTTTGCTGGCTCCATCACTACTGGTCGCCATTCGCGAACAAAATATTCACTCGGTTGTGTCACTGTAAGCATATAGGGCAACAATGGCAAATCAAGTAATTCGCTAATGCGTGTAAATTCTATTTGTTGAATGACTTTTGGAAACACTCCATCAGCGCTGGCAGTTTCTGTTATAAAACTATTTAAACCTGGAATACTGATCGCTCCAGACAGAGGCGCTTGTAATTCGTGTAAAGGTGGGATCATCGGTAACGCTAAACGGTCTACACGCCCTACTACCCAGCCTAGATTGACCAATAACCAGCCTTGCTTAGTGTTAACCGGTACGATTAGTTTAAATCCAACCTGCCCATTATGCTGTTGATTATCTAGCCATAACAACGAAGTACTCGATGCAGTAGGTTCAATGCGTATCTGAACATCGCGCACATCATCCAAAGCTAGCTGAGAGAGTCGTTGATGAGCGATAATACCCTGCTCGCTGCGCTGGTTGATCTGCTCTATACGTTCTTGCTTATCCAGATAACGGGAAACTTGCCATGTACCTAACACACATAATATCGAGACAACACTCAATACAATTAAATGTGAAATTACAGTCAAAACATTGCTATGATGGGGCATAGTTATTCATTATTGTATTGTAAATATAAAGGTCTCTTATGCTCATTAAAATCCTTATCGGAAGTTTATTAATTATTATGATCATTAGTTTATTTCAAGCGATGCGTGTCATGCTTGGAAGCGGAAAAGCGGATACTAATATGTCTAAATTTATTGGGCGTAGGGTGCTGTTATCTGCCATCATTATTGGGTTGATTATCATTGGCGTTGCCACTGGTCTGATTGAAGCGAATCCTAGACCGTATTAAACAAAAAACCAGCGCACAATTAACGCTGGTTTTTCGTTACTTGTTTATAATATATAAACAAAGAAAAATAACATAACCCAAACCACATCAACAAAATGCCAGTACCAACTGCCCGCTTGGAATGCGAAATGATTATCAGGCGTAAAGTGTCCTTTTTGGATCCGGAACCACAATACGATTAATATTACCGTTCCTAAGGTCACATGCATGCCATGAAATCCAGTCAACATAAAGAACGTATTACCATACATCCCTGAATCAAGAGTCAAACCAATTTCATACGCATGGATATATTCTTCAACCTGAAGCGCCAAAAAGATACAACCCAAGATAATTGTTAAGCCTAACATCCAAGATAATTGTTTGCGTTTATCTTGCTCTAAACCAACATGCGCATAATGACAAGTGACAGAAGAGGTTAGCAGTAATAGCGTGTTAATCAGGGGTAAGCCAAACCAACCCATCTGAGTCGATTCGGTTCCACCCGGAGTTTGTAGTAGCGGCCACACGGCTTCGAATCCTGGCCATAATACTTCATTAGTCATTGCGTTATTGGATGCTCCCCCTAACCACGGGATTGCAATGGTACGTGCATAAAATAATGCGCCAAAGAAAGCAGCAAAGAACATGACCTCAGAAAATATAAACCAAGCCATACCTTGTCGATATGAACGACTCAGTTGGTCCGAGTACAACCCTGACATCGACTCATGAATTTGATTTCTAAACCAGCCTGTCACCATAAATATTAATGTGGCGATACCCGCGAGTAAGATCCATTCACCATGCCCTTCTTTCCCTTTTGATACCTCTACGGTAAATGTACCGGCACCTACCGCAATTAAAAATAATGCTACTGCGCCAATGATCGGCCAGATACTTTGCTCTGGGACGTAATACTTTTGATATTCTTTTACTTCTTGTTGTGCCATGACGGCCTCCTTTACTCTGATGCTTGAGCCTGTGCTTCTGCGACTTTTTGTGCCGCAGCAGTGACATCATACAAAGTATATTGAACGGTGAAATACGTGACATCTTTAGGTATTTGCGGATCGACATAAAATTGCATTGGCATCAATGCTTCTTCACCCGCTAGCAATGGTTGGTTATTAAAACAAAAACACTCCGTTTTATTTAAGTATAACGCAGCTGTTCCAGGTGATACTGAAGGGATCGCCTGCCCAACAATATCTCTAAATGCAGGATTTCTCACATAAAACTCAACTTGATTAAGTTCACCAGGATGAACTTGAATGCGTTTAGTTTTTGCTTCAAATGCCCACGGCATACCTGTAGTTGTTTTGGTTATAAACTCAATCGTAACCAAACGAGATCTGTCTATATCAGTTGCTTCATAAACAATTGCAGTCTCATTAGTCTTGCCATTAATACCTGTTATGTCACAAAACACATCGTACAAAGGCACTAACGCAAACCCAAACGTAAACATCCCAAACACAATCACGACTAGTTTTACCACTAGCTTATTATTCAGATTGCTCGATGTTGACTGGTTCATCATTCGTGCCTTATAGGTTTATGAGTTTAGTACAATTACTTAATTATCGGCGGTGTCTCAAAAGTGTGATACGGGGCTGGCGATGGAATTTCCCATTCTAGTCCCTCAGCACCTTCCCATACTTGGGCTGACGCCGGCTCACCTTTTTTGCGACACGCTTTAATTAACAACGCTAAGAAAATCAATTGTGATAATCCAAACGCAAATCCACCGATGCTGATCCATTTATTAAAATCAGCAAACTGTAATGCATAATCAGGAATTCGACGTGGCATACCAGCTAGTCCCACAAAATGCATTGGGAAGAATAAAACATTCACCGACACCAACGATGCCCAGAAGTGCCACTTCGCCAATGTGTTGTCATACATCACACCGGTCCATTTTGGTAGCCAATAATAAGCCGCCGCCATGATTGAGAATATCGCACCGGTCACTAATACGTAGTGGAAATGAGCCACAACAAAATAAGTATCGTGATATTGAAAATCAACAGGCGTAATTGCGAGCATTAGTCCCGATAAACCGCCAATGGTAAATAACACAACAAATGCGATTGCAAATAACATTGGAACTTCAAATGTCATTGAACCACGCCACATCGTCGCCACCCAGTTGAAAACTTTTACGCCCGTAGGTACCGAAATTAGCATAGTCGCAAACATAAAGAACATCTCTGCAGCAACCGGCATCCCTGTTGTAAACATATGGTGCGCCCATACAATAAACGACAATAATGCAATCGATGCCGTGGCATAGACCATTGAGGCATAGCCAAATAAAGGTTTGCGCGCAAACGTCGGAATAATGTGCGAAATAATGCCAAATGCAGGCAATATCATAATGTAAACTTCTGGGTGTCCAAAGAACCAAAATATATGCTGGAACATGACTGGATCACCGCCACCTGCAGCATTGAAGAAACTGGTGCCAAAGTACTTATCAGTCAATACCATGGTCACGACACCGGCTAATACCGGCATAACCGCAATTAACAAAAACGCAGTGATTAACCAGGTCCAAACGAACATCGGCATTTTCATCCACGTCATACCTGGTGCACGCATATTCCAAATGGTCACAATCACGTTAATTGCACCCATGATGGATGAGATCCCCATAATATGGACAGAGAACACAAACAAGGCAGTGCTATCACTACTATACGTCGTGGATAGCGGTGCGTAGAAGGTCCAACCGAATGCAGGTCCGCCCCCTTCCATAAATAAGGAAGATAATAAGATCAAAAACGCAAATGGTAATATCCAAAAGCTCCAGTTATTCATGCGCGGCAGTGCCATATCCGGCGCACCAATCATCATTGGGATCAGCCAGTTGGCTAATCCAGTAAATGCTGGCATAACCGCACCAAACACCATAATCAAACCATGTACTGTGGTCATTTGATTAAAGAAATTAGGGTCGACTATCTGTAAGCCCGGTTGAAATAACTCGGCACGAATGATCATTGCCATCGCCCCACCGGTCAAAAACATAATAAAAGAGAACCATAAATACAAGGTGCCTATGTCTTTGTGGTTGGTTGTAAACAACCACCGCTTGATCCCTTTAGGGATATGATGATGGTGGTGTTCATCATGCTCGTCATGATGAAGTGTATCAGTAGCAGTACTCATGTGACATGCCTCCTATTTACCATTTGCGTATGTGTGCACTTCGGATGCTTGTACAATATCACCTGTATTGTTGCCCCATGCATTACGTTGATATGTGATTACCGCAGCAATCTCTGAGAGTGTTAGTTGCTTTGCAAAAGCTTGCATGGCGGTACCCGTTCGACCATTGAGTAAGATATCAATGTGACCAGTACGATCATTCAATACTAGGTTACTACCTTTAATTGACGGAAATACGCCTGGCAAACCTTCACCATTTGGCATATGACACGCTGCACATTTTGCTAAATAGACTTTTTGACCCGAAGTCATCAAGTCGTCCATACTCATGTTCATGGCTAACAAGCGGTCTTCTTCTGCTTTAGCAGTCTCAATCGCGGCAATTTTTTCTGCTTTCCACTTTTCATACTCTTGTGGGGTTTTAGCAATAACTACAATAGGCATAAAACCATGATCTTTTCCACAAAGCTCTGCACATTGACCACGATAAACGCCTGGTTCATTGACGTTAGTCCAGGCTTCATTAATAAATCCAGGGTTGGCATCTTTTTTAATTGCAAAATCAGGTACCCACCATGAATGAATAACATCATCCGAGGTAATCAAAAATCGTACTTTTTGACCGGTAGGAATGACCAGCGGACGGTCAACTTCGAGAAGATAATTTTCACTTTTGGCAAATTTGTTTCTAATCTGTTCTTGCTGAGTGGCCAAAGTCGAATAAAATTCAACATCAGAATCCATATATTTATAATGCCACTTCCACTGTGATCCAGTTACTAACACTGTCATATCAGCTTCAGAGGTATCTTCCATAGCTATCAAGGTTTTTGCAGCAGGGAACGCCATTAAAATCAGAATAATAAAGGGAACGACGGTCCAGGCAATTTCAACTTTGACACTCTCATGAAAGTTGGCTGGTTTCGCACCGCGAGATTTACGGTGTAAAAACATCGATATAAACATGACACCAAACACAACGACAGCGATACCGACACACACCATAAACATCAACATGTGTAAGTCGTAGACTTGGCTACTAATATCAGTGACACCAGAACGTAAGTTCAGATCACTCCGTCCTTCTGATTCTAGCGATTGTGCTAATGTCGGCAAGGTTATAAACATTGTTACTATTGTGACAAACATCTTTGTGAGTAGGTTCACTAACCACCTCCGTGAGAGTTAAACTCGACTTAACAATCCTAATACGATGTCGTTATGTTCAGACTGAAGGTCATAACGAATGTCGAATTGTTAAGTACACTTATACTTCATGTGAATGAGATGTTAAACAATGTACATAGAATAAACAATGTTTTTATAGGGAATAAACAGAAATAATTGTTATATGAAAACTGTGGGGGGTGCTAACTGCCGAATCGAGTGCATTTGATCGACTGGAGGTAATTTAGTAATTGATTTGTATATATTTATTTTGGGTAGAAAAAAGGTAACGTTCGAGATAAGAGACTCAAATGTTACCTTTTATGTGTTTGTTGATCGCGTTTTGCTACTCAGATTATGGACTACATCCAATCTGCATTTCTAATGACACCGACCGCTATTCCTTCGATATTGAAGGACTCTTCGGCTAAATCGACTTTTATCGGAGCAAACTCTTCGTTTTCTGCATGAAGCAAGACATGTTGTCCATTTTTTTCTAAGCGTTTAACGGTAACATCATCGCCTACACGGGCAACGACAACCTGACCATTATGGACATCTACAGTTCGGTGTACCGCCAATAAATCACCATCTAAAATACCAATATCTTTCATCGACATCCCATTGACGCGCAATAAGAAGTCCGCTTGTGGATGAAACAAGTTAGGATCAACTTTATAATGTGACTCCACATGCTCTTGTGCCAATATAGGTTCACCCGCTGCAACTCTTCCAATCAACGGCAAACCCATCTCTTCAGGTGTATCATCTAAAGGAATATTTAATTTTATGCCACGCGAAGTTCCCGCAAGGATCTCAATCACGCCTTTGCGCGCTAATGCTTTAAGATGTTCTTCAGCAGCATTCGGTGATTTAAAGCCTAAGTGTCTAGCAATTTCGGCGCGAGTCGGCGGCATACCGGTTTCAATCATCGTTGCTTTAATAAGATCAAGTACTTCTTGTTGTCGAGGTGTTAGTGGACGCATAACCAGCCTGTTAATTAATACAGTTACTGGTAGTATATCCAGTATTATTTTAAATACAAGTCCCTTTAATATCCCTATTTTGTTTTTACATGTATAATTGCGAAAATTTTATAGGTGAACATCAACCCCATGTCCTTTTTCAGAAAATTATTTTTATCTTTGTTGTATTGGCCCATTCGATTATGCGTCAAACCACACACAATCCCTGCTGATGTGACGGGTGAATTGGGCATCGACCCCAACCGACCTATTATTTATATATTACATACTGATTCAGTTACTGACCAACTCGCTCTTGCTTTTTCGACTAAACGCTTAGGTTTACCGAGCCCTCTATCGCCGTCGGCCTTTGGTAACAATCAACATGTCTCTTGCTTGTATTTGCACACTCAAACCCCTTTGTTCAGTAAAAAACCTGGCAAAACCAATATCGAGTCGCAATTTACTCAGCTGTTTCATACCCATAGAGAACAACCTGATCTAGATATTCAAATGGTTCCGGTATACATAACCTGGGGTCGAGCACCGGAAAAATCCAAGCCTGGTTTCTCCGATCTTATCGTTGATGTCGCCTCGCCAAGTTGGTTACGTAAGATATTTATTGTGTTGTTTTTGGGGCGTGATAATTTTGTGTCATACTCTAAAGCGGTATCCTCACAGTTTATGGCGCAACAGCATGGCACTGATGAACACATTGCTCGTAAATTGCTCCGTGTAGCTGCGACTCATTTCCAACGCAAACGCCAAGGATTAAACGGCCCTACGCTATTAGAGCGTCAAACGTTACATTCCGCTGTAGTGGGTTCTGATTCTGTCAAACAAGCGATGCGTGAGCTAGTCCGTAGCAAAAATGTCTTACCCGCTAAAGCCAAACAAGAAGCCCATAAGTATTTAGATGAAATTGCAGGTGATTATCGTGAGGGCTTAATCCGTTTTGCCAATCGGATCCTTACCCCAATTTGGAATAAAATTTATAATGGCATCACCGTATCGAATGCATCTAAAGTCCGCGAACTATCCCGTAACGGCCATGAAATCATTTATGTACCTTGTCATCGCTCGCACATGGATTATTTACTACTAACAACTGTTATTTATAATGAAGGATTAGTCACCCCTCATATTGCAGCGGGGATTAATCTTAATTTTTGGCCAGCAGGTCCTATATTTAGAAAAGCAGGCGCATTCTTTTTACGCCGAAGTTTCGCCGGAAACAAGCTCTATACCGCAGTATTCCGTGAATATTTAGAGTTATTGTTTAACAAAGGTTATTCTGTCAAATACTACCCTGAAGGGGGGCGCTCACGCACCGGCAGATTGCTACCTCCAAAGACCGGCATGTTGGCGATGACCATTCAAGCCATGACCAAAGGGATCAATCGCCCTGTAAGTCTGGTGCCGGTTTATATTGGCTATGAAAATGTCATGGAAGTCAGCAGCTATGTCAAAGAACTGAAAGGCAAATCCAAGAAAAAAGAATCGCCTTTACAAGTCCTCGGGGCTATCAAAAAATTACGTAATTATGGTCATGGCTATCTTAATTTTGGAGAACCGATCCAGCTAAATCAATTTTTGGACCAACACGCTAAGGGTTGGAGCCGACCAGTTGACCAAGACGATATCCATAAAAAACCACAATGGCTAACCCCAGCAGTAAACCGATTAGCCGATGACATTATGTTAGAGATTAATAAATCAGCCGCACTCAATGGTATGGCATTAGTATCATTATGCTTATTAGCAAGCAAAACGATGACCATGAGTCAAACCGAAATGGAACATGCAATCAGTGATTATTTGACGTTATTCCGCACATTACCTTTCTCAGATACGATGTCGATCCCTGAGTATAATGCGTCAGAATTAATTACTAATACCCTATCTTTAAAGCGTCTACAGACCGAAACTGACCAATTTGGAACGTTGATATCCCCGCAGCCAGATAATGCGGTAGCCCTAACTTATTATCGCAATAACATTATTCACCTGTTTGCCTTGCCAAGTCTAATTACTGCACTGGTGTTTGCTAAAAATGGCTGTGAAAAATCGTTTATTTTAACGACCGTAAAAACGATCTATCCCTTATTACACAAAGAACTTTTTATCTATTTTACAGTAGATGAAGCACTCACTTATGCCGATGAATGTATTTCACAACTCAAAGCACAAGGGCTGCTAGTTCAATCAGGGCGAAAAATAATGCCTCCCGCCTCCACTGATGCATCGTTTCATAGTGCATGGCTACTGGCACGTGTAATGCAAGATACGTGGCAACGTTATGCGATTGTCTTAACGGTATTAACCAAAAATGCAGGTGTGAGTAGAGGTGAATTAGAACGTGAATCTCGTAAAATCGCCGAACGTTTATCAAGTTTATATGGAGTGAGTTCTCCGGAGTTTTCGGATAAAAATGTCTTTGCGACGTTAGTCAATGGATTACGTGAAAATGCGTTATTAACATCAGATGATAGCGGTGCGTTGCATTTAAATGACAACTCCACCGCGTTCCATGATTTAGTCAATCAGATTGTCTGGCCAGAAATAGTCCAGCACTTACAAAAAATCTAATCACTGCCTAAGAAAAATTGATAAGCAGCATTGCCTGTATGCTCTTGGTAAGTATAACCAAGGGCATTTAAGTGCTCTTCAAAATCCGCGCTTAAATGCTCTGGTAAATCAAAACCAACTAACACTAACCCTTCAGCCGCGCCATGGTTACGATAATGAAAGAGAGTAATATTCCAGCGCTCGCCCAACGTTTTCAGAAAGTGCATTAATGCGCCTGGGTATTCCGGGAACTCAAAGCCAAAAACGCGCTCTGCAATCGCCACCGGCGGCTTTCCACCCACCATATGTCGGATGTGCAGTTTTGCTAACTCATCATTAGATAAATCAATCGCTTCATAACCATTTTCCGCTAACGTCGCCGTCAGCTCCGCATACTCTTCTAGGCCGTGTTTGAGTTTAACACCGACAAATACATAAGCTTGTTGGGCATTGGCGAACCGGTAATTAAACTCGGTAATATTGATCCCACCTAACACTTCACAAAAGCGTTTAAACGAACCGGTGACTTCAGGTATTTTAACGGCAAATACCGCTTCTTTGCGTTCACCAAGTTCACATCGCTCAGACACATAACGCAACGTATGGAAATTAATATTCGCACCACATAAAATCCCACCAAAATGATGCCCAGTGACTTTATGCGTTTGACAATATTTACGGATACCAGCAATCGATAATGCGCCCGCAGGTTCAGCGATCACACGTGTATCATCAAAAATATCTTTTATGGCTGCACAGATCTCATCATTACTTACCGTTATAACTTCATCAACATATTGCTGACATAAACGGAATGTTTCAGTGCCAATAGTTTTCACTGCCACACCGTCAGCAAATATACCTACCGTCGGTAATGTAACCGGCTCTCCGGCTGCTAAAGCGGCTTTTAGGCAAGCTGATTCTTCTGATTCTACTGCAATAATTTTGATTTCAGGTTTCAGTTGCTTAACATATACAGCAATCCCTGCGGCTAAACCGCCCCCACCTACCGCTACAAATAACGTGTCTAAATCCGGTTGTTGCTCTAACATTTCACGCGCAATCGTACCTTGCCCTGCAATCACATCAGGATCATCAAATGGCGGAATGTACGTTAACTCCCGCTCCGCACATAATGCTTGAGCGTACTTAGATGCAGTATCAAAACTCGTTCCATGTTGTACTATCTCAACCCACTTACCACCGAAGCGACGCACCGCATCCACTTTAATATCAGGAGTGGTTTCAGGCATCACAATGGTGGCATGGATCTTCTTTTGTTTCGCCGCGTATGCCATACCTTGAGCATGATTACCCGCAGATGCAGCAATCACACCCTTAGCAAGTTGCTCGTCACTAAGCTGACTAATACGATTGTAAGCACCACGCAATTTAAAGGATTTTACGGGTTGCTGGTCTTCACGTTTTAAATAAATCTGGTTGCCAAGTTCACTCGACAACCGATTCATCAAGACGCAATCCGAATTGACTGCAGCCTCATAGACTGGGGCAAGCAGGATTTTCTTTAAATATTCATTGGGACTTACATGGCTCATTTTAGATATCTTCTAGTTTAGATGGATCACGAACGGCACCTTTGTCAGCACTGGTCGCTAACATCGCGAAATTACGCAGCGCTAATGAAACTTTACGCTCACGATTAACCGGCTTGTATGGACGTTCACGTGCTTCCATTGCAGTGCGACGAGCTTGTAATTCAGCATCATCAAGCACGACATTCATGGTGCGGTTTGGAATATCAATCGCAATCATATCGCCTTCTTCGACCAAGGCTAAACCACCGCCACTGGCTGCTTCAGGAGAACAATGACCAATCGATAACCCCGACGTTCCTCCGGAGAAACGACCATCGGTAATTAATGCACAAGCAGCACCTAAACCTTTCGATTTAAGGTACGTTGTTGGATAGAGCATTTCTTGCATGCCTGGTCCGCCTCGAGGACCTTCATAACGAATGACAACCACATCACCGGCGACTACTTCATCCGCTAAAATAGCATTAACGGCATCATCTTGTGATTCATAGACGCGTGCTGGACCGGTAAATTTATGAATAGACTCATCGACACCTGCCGTTTTAACAATACAGCCATTTTCGGCTAAGTTACCAAACAAGACTGCAAGACCACCTTCTAAACTATAGGCGTGCTCAATACTACGAATACACCCGTTTTCACGGTCACTATCACTTTCATCCCAGCGGCAGCTTTGACTAAAAGCTTTGGTCGTTCGGATACCAGCAGGACCTGCACGATAAAATTTATCCGCTTCTGGATTATCACGCGTGATATCCATCGACGCGATAACCTCTGCGACAGTTCCACCGGCAACGTGTTGCGAATCTCCGTGTAATAAACCGGCTTTATTTAATTCATTCAAGATCCCCATAACACCACCGGCACGATGCACATCTTCCATATGATATTTAGGTGTTGAAGGAGCGACTTTACAAAGATGCGGGACTTTACGCGATAAACGATCAATATCATCCATCGTGAAATCAATTTCACCTTCAATTGCTGCAGCTAATAAATGCAAAATAGTATTAGTCGAGCCACCCATCGCAATATCTAAGCTCATGGCATTTTCAAACGCATTAAAGTTTGCAATATTACGTGGCAAAATACTTTCATCATCATCGCCATAATAGCGTTGACATAATTTAACGATTTCTTGACCGGCACGAATAAATAACTGCTCACGATCGGAATGCGTTGCCAACATTGAGCCATTACCTGGTAATGATAACCCTAACGCTTCGGTCAAACAGTTCATCGAGTTGGCAGTAAACATACCAGAACACGACCCACATGTAGGACACGCAGAGCGTTCGATCTCGTCCGAATCTGCATCAGAAATATTGTCATCCGCACCCGCTACCATTGCATCGACCAAGTCTAGTTTGATGATTTGATCAGACAGCGTGGTTTTACCCGCTTCCATTGGTCCGCCAGAAACAAAAATAACCGGTACGTTTAAGCGCATCGCTGCCATCAACATCCCTGGGGTAATTTTGTCACAGTTTGAGATACAGACAATCGCATCAGCACAATGTGCATTCACCATATATTCAACAGAATCGGCGATAATTTCACGCGAAGGCAAGCTATAAAGCATACCTGCATGCCCCATAGCAATCCCATCATCAACCGCAATGGTATTGAATTCTTTGGCGACGCCGCCTGCCGCTTCAATGCTCCGAGCAACCAGTTGACCCATGTCTTTTAAATGCACATGACCAGGTACAAATTGTGTAAATGAATTGGCAACCGCAATAATTGGCTTCCCAAAATCACTATCTTTCATTCCTGTAGCTCGCCATAAGGCACGGGCACCAGCCATATTACGGCCTTGTGTGGTCGTTGCTGAACGAAGTCTTGGCATGATATATCTCTCTTTTTAACTCTAAATCAAAAATCTTAAATTTATTTGTAAACCGGCGTTAACCAGTTCCACTTATCAGGGGTTTGGCCATTGAACAAGCCGAAGAACATATCTTGGACTTCTTTAGTGATCGGTCCACGTCCACCATTACCAACCGCGATACCATCGACACTGCGCACAGGTGTAACTTCTGCGGCAGTTCCACACATGAAAATCTCATCAGCCAAGTACATAGATTCGCGCGGAATGTTTTCTTCGCGGATTTCATAACCCAATTCTTTTAATAACGTCATACACGTATCACGTGTAATGCCTGGTAAAATTGCGGCTGTTTTTGGTGTTGTCATAACGACTTTGTCACGAATAACAAAAATGTTTTCGCCCGCGCCCTCTGAGACATAACCATTGACATCAAGTGCGATCCCTTCACCATAACCATGGCGCCTAGCTTCCATTGAAATCAGCTGTGAAGACAAGTAGTTACCACCTGCTTTAGCGCCAGTTGGTAAAGTGTTAGCGGCTAAACGAGACCATGAAGATATACCTGCATCGACACCATGCTTAAGGGCTTCTTCACCTAAATATGCACCCCATTCAAAGGCCGCAATGCTGAGTTCGGTTTCTTGTCCAAAAGGAACTTGAATACCCATGCCTAAATCACCGTAAAATGCGATTGGACGGATATATGCTGATTTTAAATTATTGGCCGTAATGATATCCATCGTGGCTTGATTCACTTGATCAATAGTATATGGAATAGTCATACGATAAATTTTGGCAGAATCAAATAGTCGACGGGTATGTTCTTGCAAACGAAACACACACGTTCCTTGATCGGGCGTATTGTAGGCACGGACCCCTTCAAACACAGATGAGCCATAGTGAATTGCATGCGTCATTACATGTACCTTCGCATCTTGCCAAGGCATGATGTCACCGTTAAACCAAATTTTTTCTGCTGGGGTTTTAGCCATTGTTTTTCCTTTATCGTATAACAGCACGCGCAATTTTTTGTGAAATAGCGTGCAAAATGGATTATCTAAACGTATTGATAATACACCCTAAATACACTTTCTGATAGCGCAGGATGATAGTACCAACGTAATTTTTAGTTTGGCAAGTTGAGCATAAGCGAGATAATGTCTTATTCACTGATGCTTAAAATATGGTCACTGATAGAGCGAACGCCCTGGATGCATAGTAAGCCTGAATTTTTTGTAAAATGCAACACTGATCGTTCGTCTAGTTTTTACTTTTTTCGTAAAATCCTGTCCTACCCTTTGCGTACCTTTCTATAGGCTTAACTAATTACATAGTTTATCGATTAAGGATCTAATATGGCACTTGCCGTTGTTTATGCCCGTAGCGCATTTGGAATAGAAGCACCATTAATTACCATTGAGGTACATATATCTGCCGGATTACCCGCATTCAATCTAGTAGGTTTACCGCATCGCAGCATCTCTGAAGCACGTGAGAGAGTCCGCAGTGCCATAATTAATTCGGGTTTTACATTTCCCGCCCAACGTATCACCATAAACTTATCTCCTGCAGATTTACCCAAACATGGCTCACGCTTCGATTTAGCGATTGCAGTGGGCGTCCTCAGCGCAAGTGGACAAATCAATCAACAACATTTACATCATTATGAGTTTTTAGGTGAACTAGCATTATCTGGGGAGTTACGTCATGTTGAAGGGATATTAGTCGCAGGTCTTGCGCTTCCTCCCGACAAAACACTGGTCTCCAGTCAAGCCAATCGTAACGAGTTAAGTGTGTTACCAAATATTAATGCGTTGAGTGCACTACATTTACGTGAGGTCGTGGCGCATCTCAATAACACCCAAGCATTAATCCCAATAACACATACACCGCAACCCGCAGAGGAGTATTTCCAAGGATTGGACTTTGCCGATGTCATGGGGCAAGCACCTGCAAAAAGAGCCTGTTTAGTTGCCGCAGCAGGTGGGCATAATTTACTTATGTATGGCCCTCCTGGCTCCGGAAAAACCATGCTAGCTCAACGAATTGCCACGATTTTACCAGCGCTATCACAACAACAAGCATTGGAAAATGCATCCATAAATAGTGTGGGTGGACTTAATGTTAATGCGTTATGGCGGCAGCGTCCGTTTCGCCAACCTCATCATAGTGCATCGATTCCGGCATTAATCGGCGGTGGAGTGCGCTTTAGCCCAGGAGAAATATCTTTGGCACACAATGGTGTCTTATTTTTAGATGAACTCCCTGAATTTACCGCCAATGCCTTAGAGCACTTACGACAGCCACTAGAAGCTAAAACGATTACCTTAGCCAAAGCACAATATAATATGACACTACCTGCTAATTTTCAGCTTATTGCCGCCATGAATCCAAGTCCGACTGGGGATATTTATGATGGACGTAGTACCTATGACCAAAATATGCGGTATTTACAGAAGGTATCTGGACCGTTATTAGATCGAATTGATATCCAGATTGAAGTCAAAAAAGTCAATCTCAATCAAGTCAACAGCGTGTCTATGCCGTCACATGCTCCAGCCATAATCGAGCCAGAGGTAAGATCGGCACAATTGAAAACACAGGTTATTGGCGCACAACGGATCCAATTGAAACGACAAGGAGTTTTAAATGCTCATTTATGTCCAAAACGGATCAACGAATTTTGTATCCTAGACACGCTGTCTGAGGACTTTCTCAGCTGTGCAATTGAAGAGCTGGGGTTAACAGCAAGGGTTTATCATCGTGTGTTAAAAGTCTCACGCACTCTTGCAGATTTAGACGCATCAGACTCAATTGAATTACCGCATATACAGACGGCGTTAAGTTACCGGGCATTTGATCGGTTTGTACACCATTACGCTCGCCATGAACAGCTTTTGTAAGGTGTTACTTGCTCTGCACGACTTATCTAATAGCGCCTTACAAATCAAACATGGCTTGGATTTTAGGTTCATGCTGATTGGCTTTCAGGCAACACAAACCTATTTGGTATGATTCAATGTCATCAATGGTAATAGCGGTCACTTGATTCAATAAAGATGAACTATTTAATACAATTGTCGGGACAATACCAATGCCAAAGCCTAGCGCGACCATACTGACAATGGCTTCATTGCCCCCAACAGAGGCATATACCTTGGGTCGAATGCTATGCTCTGCAAACCAGTGATGAACGATGCGCTTTGACGGCCCGCTTTCTGGCATAATGATTTGATGCTGGCTCCACTTGATCTGCTTAAGGCGCGTGATCCCTAGGCTTTTTGGCACTATTAAGACTAACGGTACCGTATCAATCGCTTTGAATTTAATATCATGATGCATTTGCGGGGTTTGAATAGAGATCGCCACATCTGCTTGACCTTCTAATACTTTATTTATCGAGAGCGCCGGATCGCCCGTCACTAATTTAATATCCACCTGGGGATGTAGTGCCCGATAGCTATTCAGCATTGCCGGCAAATGAGAGTGTGCTGCAGTAACCGAACAATATACGCTTAATTCACCATTCAGCTGTTGTTCTTGTTGAGCTAAATCAGATTGCAGTGTCTGCCAATTTGCGAGCGTCTCAGTGCTAAAGGTTAAAAATAATCGACCACTTTGAGTTAGCGACACTTCTCGATTATTTCTCTCAAACAAACGCGTGCCAACGGATTGTTCTAAACGTTGAATGGCACGACTCAGCGTTGAAGGGGTAATAAACATCGCTTGTGCCGTTTGACCAAAATGTAACGATTGCGCTAAATGATTGAACATTGCTAAACTTTTAATATCCACGGAAGTCATCAACCCCTTACCAAATATGGTTATTGCATATACTGCAATATAGTTTTGCAAATATATCATTTTTCAATACATTAATCTTGCACTATATTAATCATCAATCGTCACTGATTACCCAAATTAATTACATGCAATGAGAAAACTGGCTTGTATGTAATTCTGAGCGAACATTTATTAGCTTGAAACTTATAGAGAAGACAATGGCAAATTATTTTAATACCTTACCTTTACGCGTACAGCTTGATCAACTTGGTCAATGCCGTTTTATGGACAGAAGTGAATTCGCAACAGGTTGTGATTTTCTCAAAGGCAAAAAAATTGTCATTGTTGGTTGTGGTGCCCAAGGCCTAAACCAAGGCTTAAACATGCGTGACTCAGGCCTAGACGTATCATATGCATTACGTCAAGCGGCTATCGATGAAAAACGTGAATCTTTCCAACGTGCGTCTGATAATGGTTTCGTTGTTGGCACTTACCAGGACTTAATTCCTACTGCTGATATCGTGTATAACCTTACCCCTGATAAGCAACATGCATCAGTTGTTGAAGCTGTTATGCCATTAATGAAGCAAAACGCAACATTATCTTATTCTCACGGTTTTAATATCGTTGAAGAAGGGCAACAGATTCGTGAAGACATTACGGTTGTCATGTGTGCACCAAAATGCCCAGGTACTGAAGTCCGTGAAGAATACAAACGTGGTTTTGGTGTCCCTACCTTAATTGCTGTTCACCCTGAAAATGATCCATTAGACCAAGGTTGGGATATTGCTAAAGCATTAGCATCTGCAACCGGTGGTGATCGTGCAGGTGTGCTTGAATCATCTTTTGTTGCTGAAGTTAAGTCTGACTTAATGGGTGAGCAAACTATCCTATGTGGTATGCAACAAACTATGGCCATCCTTGCTTATGATAAAATGGTCGCAGACGGTGTTGATCCAGCATACGCCGGCGCATTGATTCAATACGGCCTAGAAGCGATCACTGAAGCACTTAAGATCGGTGGTGTTACGAACATGATGGATCGTTTATCTAATCCAGGCAAAATTAAAGCTTATGACCTATCGGTTGAATTGACTGAGTTGCTACGTCCTTTATTCGAAAAACATCAAGATGACATCATCAGCGGTGAATTCTCTAGAACAATGATGATCGATTGGAGCAACGATGATGCAAACTTATTAAAGTGGCGTGAAGAAACGCGTTCATCTGGTTTTGAAAATGCCCCAGTATACGAAGGTACCATTGACGACCAAGAGTTTTTCGATAAAGGTATACTCTTAGTTGCGGCAATTAAAGCCGGTGTTGAACTTGCGTTCGATGTCATGGTTGAAGCTGGAATTTTACCAGAGTCAGCATATTATGAGTCACTTCATGAGACACCATTAATTTCAAACACGATTGCACGTAAGCGTTTATATGAAATGAACGTTGTTATTTCTGATACTGCTGAATACGGTAACTACTTATTCGCTCATGCAGCAATTCCATTAATTGCTGAACACATTATGCCTAAAATGACGAGTGAATACATTGGTGGTGGATTAACGAATGCTTCAAATGCCGTTGATAACATGCGTTTAGTTGAAGTGAACAAAGCGATCCGTGAGCACGGTGTTGAGTGGGTTGGTGAAGAATTGCGTGGGTATATGACTGACATGCAAGCAATTATCGAAACCAACTAAAACAGATTATATCGCGTTGTGCTAGCACAACGAGATGACCTTCTGTCGTTAGGTGCTTTACTTTAAAGCCCTTTTGCCCGGCCAATTTGGCCGGGTTTTTTCGTTTTAGCCCTTTGTTTTATCTGGGTGAACATTACTCTCCGACTCCATAATACGAGTGTTGCCAATTTGCAACGCTGCTATAACGTTACTTACCCCCAAAAATACGCAATTTTGTAAGTTAATAACGACACTTTAGGTTAGAGATCACTGAATATCTAGCTTAGCCCCCCCGTAAATCCCATCAATATAAACTGTGTCGCTAAATAGCAACACCATGAAGTAACCGTTGAAAATAACCTGTTGATTTTATTGCATAAAATATATGGCATATAAAGTGCATTATATGTTTTGAGTTGAGTAAAGTGTGGTACTAGTACCCTTGTAACCTGCTTGAAGCAACAGTTAATTCAGCTTAAAGCAGGTTAACGCTTTTAACAGTACTTTCTCTATTCCACTAACTCAATCCATTTTTTAAAGGAATGTACATATGAACACAAATGAAATTTCACGCTATACCCGGATCGGAGAATGGGTTTTTGAAGTCAAAATGGTACGTGCTTTAAAAGTACAAAATTATGGTGACCCATACACATCATGTGCTTCCATGACAATCAATGGTAGTGATCTGTATATTGATTCACAAATGACTCGTGACGGCGATGATTTCAATAGAAAAGACTTTTTAACCTTTTATAAATTTTGCCAAAAAATGGAAGTTCAACACGCTTGTTATGACAAAATCAAAAATGGTGATCGTAGCCCTCGTAAAATTGAGATCATTCAAAGCAGCCAAGTTAAGCCGGTTGTTCAATTAGGAAAAGTTTCTTAGTCTACGCCCCAAAAATAAATGCGTATTTAGATATTAGAGGGTGTTATGGATTTTGCTGACTTACCCGCAAATTGAAATAACATCAAACTCACCACACCAAAAAAACTAAATCCAATAATAATTGGCGTGATTGTTCCGTTTAAGTAACTATCGATAAATAGTGCAATAGGCACCGCAATAGCGGAACTAATCGCACCTATTAACGCCGCGCCTATACCGGCGACTTGTCCAAGCGGTTGCATCGCAAGTGAATTCATGTTGCCAAATAAAATTCCAACAAAAAAGAAATCAACAAATAATCCGCCAATGAACATGCCAACAGGAGGTAATCCAGAATAATATAAAGTCATTATTAATAATCCAAAGGACGTTAATATGTGTCCATGTAAGGCAATATGACACAAACGTAACATGCCAAATTTTTCGACCAATTGTGAATTAATAAAAGAGGCAACCCCAATAGAGAAAGCTAATGTCGCAAAGATATAAGGGAACCATTCACCCATATTATACATTTCTTGAAAAACGGTTTGTGAGGCGCTAATGTACGCCAAAAATCCACCAAAAATACAACCCGTCAACACGATATACGCCATAACTTGACGATGCGTTAAAATATACAGCGCAGACTCACGGGTTTGCGATAACGAAAAAGGCTGACGTACATCTTTAGTTAATGTTTCGGGTTGGCGCAGCATAAACCAGATGCCAGTCAAAGCACCCATCACTAAAAATCCAACTAAAATATACCACCAACCGGCAAATTGCATGATCAGCTGCCCGATAACCGGTGCCAACATAGGCACTAATACAAACACCATCATGATAAATGACATGACTTTTGCCATCTGATCACCCACATAGATATCTCTGATAATGGCCATCGCGGAGATCCGCGGTCCTGACACGCCAAATGCCTGTACGAATCGACCAAACAGCATCATTTCCATATTCGTTGCTAGCATGCAGATTATTGTGCCAATACTAAAAATGGCGAGCCCTAATAAGATACTAGCGCGACGACCTTTGGAATCGGCAAATGGACCAAAAAAGAGCTGACCAAATGCCATACCCACAAAGAAAATACTCACTAAAAAATGATTTTGTTGTGAGCCACTACTATTTAGTTCATCACCAATAATCGATAACGCCGGCAAAATTGCATCAATGCACAATGCCACCAACGAGGTTAGCATTGCCATCAAGGCGATAAATTCAACCATAGGTAAAGTCGGTTTTGCATGAACGGTGTAGTCGTCAGTAGGTAAAGTCATAATTTTCTATTTTGATTGAGTTTGGCCGCGCAAGGATACGCAGTTGTCTGCACTTAGGCTAGGTCTTTGATCTTGCCATTACGTAAACTATAGATCCAACTGTGTACTTTTAAATCTTGCCCTCGAGCGAGTGCATCTTTGACAATCGACGACTTGGAGACATTATCAGCTTGTGTGAGAACATTGAGTTCACATAAGCGAGCAGCTTTGGCTTCACCGACCAAACCACCTAATTCATCATCGTGAAATGCAGCAATATCCTTAATATGCCCTAACCAGTTATCTATCAAGCCCAGAGGCTCATTCGTCAAAGCTGCATCAATGCCACCACAGCCATAATGACCACACACTATCACATGTTTTACCTTAAGCACGTCCACCGCATATTGTAATACCGACAAGCAGTTAAAATCAGTATGCACCACTAAATTAGCCACATTGCGATGAACAAAAATATCACCGGGCAATAAATCTACAATTTGATTGGCTGGGACGCGTGAATCAGAACACCCAATCCATAAATAAATAGGCGATTGCTGTTGGGATAAGGTATCAAAAAACTCAGGATCACGCGCCATCGTCTCATCGGCCCATTTGATATTGTTATCCAGTAAACGTTTTATCTCTGGCATTGTCATTTCCTTTTATTATTTTTATTTAGTAGCAAATATTGGACTAATGCGCTGCAACGGCAGTTTGCCCATCGCGCACGCATTACCCAATAAAATCAACAATACCCCAACCGCAGATAGCATTGACCATTGATAATCTTCAAATATCGTAGATACGATAAGTGCAACAAGCGGATAAATTAGCACCACATACGCCGCCCGATCAGACCCCATTTGTTGGACTAATTTCATGTAACAACCAAACGCAATGACTGAGCCAAAGACGGCTAAATAACATAACGCGATATAAAATGAAGGAGCAGAAGGTAAGACTAGCGGAGTTTGCGTTACGAGCAAGCCCAGTCCGATTAATCCGCTACCGTATAGCATAGTATAAAAGTTAAAACTGACCACAGGTACTGTTTCGAGGGTCTTTTCGGATACAATATTGCCGACTGATGCACTGGTAAACGAACCTAACGCAAACAAGATCCCAAGCATGACATAGCTTTGTTGTTCCATGCCTTTGAGCTCTGGAACAAAAATCGCTGCAATGCCAACAAAGCCTAAAGTTGCGCCAACCAGGACATCAAAGCGAATCGGCTTACCAAGCAAGACACGCCGTAAAACCACATTAAAATACACGACACTAGAACTCATCAATGCCAATAAAGCACTGACGATGTGCTGCTGTGCCGCATACAAAAATGTATAATCCAAAGCATATAAAAACAAACCACCAGCAAGAAATGCCCGATGGATACGCCATGAAAATTTTAGTGGATAGCCTTTAAATAGGACAATCAAACCTAAACATACGGCAGCGATAAAAAAGCGAATGCCAACAGAATAGGTCGGATTAATAACATCCAGTTGAAAGTTGATAGCAAACCACGTCGTTCCCCAGATCAGGGTGCATAGGACAAAATAAACAGCATTAGGCATCTTAAGTTCTGATCTGCCCGTCACCGAACACAACAAATTTTTGCGTGGTTAACGACTGTGCTCCCATAGGCCCATAAGCATGCAGTTTAGATGTTGAAATGCCAATCTCCGCGCCTAATCCTAATTCACCGCCATCAGAAAAACGAGATGATGCATTGACCATAACCACCGCAGAATTAATCTGTTGCAAAAAAGCTTGTTGATGGGCTTTGTCTTCAGAAACGATTACCTCAGTATGCCCTGAATTATACGCTTGAATATGTGCCACGCCAGCATCAAAATTATCAACTACGCGCACAGCTATTTCCATCGCTAAGTATTCTGCTGCCCAATCGGCATCTGTAGCAAGTTGCACATCAGGTAAATCAGCAAAATACGGTAAGCTTTCGGGACACGCATGAACCTTAACTTGGTGCTGTGCAAACATCAAGGCAATGCGCGGTAACAATGTTGCCGCAACTGCATGGTGAATCAACACGGTTTCTAATGAGTTACACACACTCGTGCGCTGAGTTTTGCCATTTTCTAAAATCGCGATAGCTTTATCAGCATCCGCAAATTCATCGATGTACAGATGACACACCCCTTTAAAGTGTTGGATGACTGGGATTTGGCTATGCGTTGATACAAAACGGATCAAGCCTTCGCCACCACGAGGAATGATTAAATCAATGGATTCATGCAACGTTAGCATCGTGTTCATAATCGCACGATCAGGATCAGGTATCACCGTCACCGCAGCACGATCAATCCCATTTGCATCGAACACTTCGTGCAGACATTGTGCTAACGCCATGTTGGAATGTAAGGCTTCTTTGCCGCCACGCAAAATAACCGCATTGCCCGCTTTAAAGCACAACGCCGCAGCATCGATGGTCACATTCGGTCGGGATTCATAAATCATCCCGATAACACCCAAAGGAATACGCATTTGCCCGACTTGTATGCCACTTGGCATGGTTTGCAATTCACTGATCGCACCCACGACTTCAGGCTGAGCCGCAATTTGCTCCACCGCAACCGCAATCGCTTCGATACGATCAGCATCGAGCATTAAACGATCTTGCATCGCTGCATCCATATTTTCGGCCTGTGCATTTGCTAAATCTTGTGCATTAGCTATCATAATCGTTGTTGTATTGTTGCGAAGCGAAGTCGCAATATCACGTAATATCCTATTTTTTTTGTCCGCTGATAAGTTAGCCGTAATTACAGCGGCTTTTTTTGCTTGTTGCGCGGCAGTCGTAATACAAAAAGTCATGTTATTTCTCTTTTATAAAATAATTAAATTATCGCGATGGATCACTACATTTGCAGGTGTATACCCTAATATGCGCTCAATTTGGTCGCTATGATGCCCTTTAATATGTTGCATTTCTTGACTGGAAAACAAGGCAATGCCTTTGCCTATATGCAGATTATCATGCATCACGTCAACGGCATCGCCTGGTTGAAAATCGCCAGAGACACTAACCAACCCGCGCGGTAATAATGATGCACCTTGATTCACCAGTGCGTGCGCGGCTCCCGAATCAATATGAACACGTCCTTTACTTTTTAAGGTATGCTTAAGCCACTCTGAACGTGCAGTGTTACTGGTATCTTGCGCTGTGAATAACGTCCCTTTACAGCGCCCTTCAGCTAAAAACGAAAACACCTCAGGATCTTTGCCATTGACGATCAATGTCTGGATCCCAGAAGCGGTGCAGCGTTGCGCTGCTTGGATCTTGGTTTGCATACCGCCAGTTCCGACACTACTGCCGGCGCCACCGGCCATGGCTTCAATGTCAGGGGTGATACGTTCAACTCTATCAATCAGCTTGGCTTGTGGGTTTTTTCGAGGATCGGCATCAAACAAACCGTCAATATCGGAGCAAATAATGCAGGTATCGGCTTGCGCCACTAACGCCGTATACGCGGCTAAATTATCATTATCTCCGACCTTAAGTTCGTTAATGGCAACCGTATCATTTTCATTCACAATTGGGATGGCATGATGACGGAGCAACTCGCGCAATGTATTTTGGATATTAACGTAACGCTGGCGATCATGCAGATCATCCATCGTTAGTAATATTTGAGCACAAGGCTGATCAAAAAAACGCGCCCAGTTTTGCATCATTTGCGTTTGCCCAATTGCAGCCATAGCTTGTTTTTCTGCAATTGATGGCGGGTGATTCAATGGCATCGAGCTTCGCCCAGCCGCGACGCTGCCCGAAGAAACAATTATGATTTCTTTGCCTTGGGTTAACGCAGTGGTAATAAATTTAGCAATCGCTAACAAATACTGAGCAGAGCAACCCGCATTCGCGCCACCTGGAGCAATCAACGAACTACCTACTTTTAAAACGGCACGTTGCCATGAGAATACTTGCATAATTTTCTTCAGAAAAGGGTTAATAATCATAAAATTAGATAGTGTAAGAATACGGTATTTACAACAATAAACAACCTAGACCACCCGCTATATTAGGCTATTTTCATTCCTTTTTTCCCCTTTTTAAAAAATTAGAGTATGATATATGCCTTAAAATTATATCAACCTTACAAATAGGAATCATTAAATGCGTCGTATCTTACTTGCATTATGTGCACTTACGTTACTCCCAATAAGTACTCTTCATGCTGATGCTATCAAGCAAACTAAAGGCAATTTTGAAGATAAATTCCGTCAACTTGATGAAGTATTGCCTACACCTAACGTCTATCGTAATGCTGCCGGTGAACCAGGCCATCAATATTGGCAACAGCAAGTCGACTATACGATTGCCGCACGCTTAATTGAAGATCAGCGTCGTCTAGAAGCGACTCAAGACATCACGTATTACAACAACTCTCCAGATACGTTGAAGTACTTGTGGGTGCAGCTTGACCAAAACAAATTTAAAGATGATTCTATGTCAGCGCTTACCACCACATTTGGTGGGATTGGCAACCGTGGCCCAGGCACCAAAAGCATTTCCGATGACGAACCTGCACAGATTTCTTTAAGTGCGCTACGTCGTCAGCAGTTTGTCGATGATACCGAGCTGGGTTATACCATTAGCCGAGTGGTTGATGGTTTAGGCAATGCATTAAGCTATACGACCGTCGGTACACTTATGCGTGTCGATTTACTGACTCCGCTTAAATCGGGTGAGCGTACTCGCTTTACTATGGATTTTGCCTTTAACATTGTTGAAGAAGATGCCGTATCAGCTCGTGCAGGTTATGAGCACTTTCCTGATGATGCGCGTGAAGGCGGCAATGATATTTTCTTATTGGCACAATGGTTCCCGCGTTTAGCAGCCTATACTGACTATGAAGCTTGGACCAATAAAGAGTTTATTGGTCGTGGTGAGTTTACCTTAGAATTTGGTAACTACGATGTGTCATTGACGGTTCCTGCGGATCACATTGTTTCTGCTACTGGTGTACTACAAAACCCGAAAGATGTCTTAACGGAAGAACAACAACGTCGTTTAGATCAAGCAAAGACAGCTGAACGTACCGTTTTTGTTGTGACCGAAGAAGAAGCGCTAGAAAACGAAAAAGCTGGTACTTCAGACAGCAAAACATGGCGCTTTACGGCTAAAAACGTGCGTGATTTCGCATGGGCATCCTCTCGTAAATTTATGTGGGATGCACGCGGTTATCAGCAAGGTGGCGATGTCATGCCAGTAGTTATGGCGATGTCATTTTTCCCGAAAGAAGGTGGCGATTTATGGAAAAAATATTCCACTGAATCGATTATCCACACAATGGATGTGTACACTCGTTTCTCGTTTGATTATCCGTATCCCGTAGCGCAATCAGTCAATGGACCGGTTGGCGGAATGGAATACCCAATGATCACGTTTAACGGCCCACGTACTGAGTTACAAGATGATGGGTCACGCACGTATTCTCAAGCTGAAAAACGTTTCCTAATTGGCGTTGTTATCCACGAAGTCGGTCATATTTACTTCCCAATGATCGTCAACTCTGACGAGCGTCAGTGGACCTGGATGGATGAAGGATTAAACAGCTTTTTAGATGGTGTTGCAGGCCGTGAATGGGATCCTACTATCCCTTGGGGTGTTGAGCCGCGTGATATTACCGGTTACATGAAATCCAGCGTGCAAGTGCCAATCATGACGCAGTCTGATTCAGTCTTACGTTTAGGTCCTAATGCCTATACTAAGCCTGCTGCTGCATTAAATATTTTACGTGAAACAATTTTAGGTCGTGAACTGTTTGATTTTGCTTTTAAAGAATACGCACAGCGTTGGATGTATAAACGCCCTACTCCGTCGGATTTTTTCCGTACGATGGAAGAAGCGTCAGGTGTTGATCTTGATTGGTTCTGGCGTGGTTGGTTCTACACGACGGATCATGTCGATATCTCGGTTGACCGCGTATATCAATTACGTTTAGATACGCAAGATCCAGATATTGATTTTGCACGCGAGCGTCAAGAAGAGCTCGATAAGCCAAAATCGTTAACGGATGAACGCAATAAGTCTGAAGGTAAAGAGTTATGGGTTGATCGTTTTTCTGACATCAATGATTTCTATGACGAAAACGACCGCTTTACGGTGACGAACAAAGAACGTAACTCGTACAAAAAATTCTTAAAAGATCTTAAACCTTGGGAGCGTAAAGCCCTTGAGCGTGCGGTAGCTGAAGATAAAAATTACTACGTGATGGATTTTTCTAACCACGGTGGCTTAGTCATGCCAATCATTTTGGAAATGACGTTTACTGATGGCAGCACGGATATGATGCGTATCCCTGCAGAGATCTGGCGTCGTACTCCTAAAGCGGTGAGCAAACTGATTATTACTGACAAAGAGTTAGCGTCGGTAACGGTTGATCCGCGTTGGGAAACGGCTGATGTTGATACTCAAAATAACCATTATCCGCGCCAAATCATCAAGTCGCGTATCGAGTCATATAAATCAAAACCACGCAGTGGCAAGGTTTATCGTGACATCATGCATGACAGCACTACGGAATTAAAAACCGAAGATGATGATGCGACTGAAGACGAAGGTTCATCTGATGACAATGAAGGTTAGTCTATAATGAATATACGAACGACATTATTGCTATGTCTGCTCGTAATGCTTAGTATGCCGGTGTGTAGTGTGTCTGCACACCAGCAAAAATCAGGCTTAACGACTGTACTATTTAATCCTCACACCAATAATATTGAAGTGATGCATCGTGTTTATATGCACGATGCAGAACACGCTGTAAAAACCTTATTTGATAAAACGGCCGATATTATCAAAAGTGCAGAGACTCAAGCCCAATTCGCGGAGTATGTCGCTCAGCGTTTTGCATTATATGATGAATTAGATCAAGCGTTTGCGTTGGATCTAGTCGGTTTTGAAGTGGAAGGTCAACATTTTTGGATTTACCAAGAAACAGCAACACCTCCGAATATAGGTAAAATTAGTGTGCGCCATGATGTGTTACGCGATATTTGGCCAGAACAAAATAACTTAATTAACTTTGAAGGCAAAGGACAAGTGCAATCGCTTGAATTTGCTGATAATGTGGAATTATTGAGTGTGGAGTTTGCACCTCACGCGCACTAATTTATCGCATTTTAACGTATTAAGGGAAGCAGTCCGCCATGGTCAAGAAAGTAAGTGATAGAAAATTAAAACAACAAGCGAAAGCCGAGTCAGAACAAGCGGTTGAGCAAGATGTGTCAGCTGAGATTGATGCCAAATTTAAAAAGAAAAATCCTATTTGGATGCCACTTACCTTTGCTATGGCGATTACGATTTTGTCTGCTATGTTTTATTCTGATCTCGGCACCGCGTCTTTAATTGGTGCTATGATTGGTTGCGGATTGTTCGGTGGCGCTGTTGCCAAGTACCTTGGCAAAGATGGATTTATTGGTTTTGGTATTGGTAGCGCATTTGGTGTGATTGCTAATATTGCAATGTCTTATATTAAGGTTATTTTACACTATACATAATAGCCCACTATCTAATCGGGCTTGATATATTTTACGGAAGTAAAGTCATCGAGTCCGACACTCCCTCCTTCTCTACCAAATCCAGATTGCTTAATCCCACCAAAGGGAGCGGCTGGATTAGATATAATCGCACTATTTAAGCCTATCATGCCATAATGACAGCGCCTTTTGCATTCGTTCAACGTCTCGCGGTTTTGACTAAATACATACGCAGCTAAACCCGCTTGAGTATCATTCGCTAACTGGATCATCTCGTCTATATCCCCCGCTACCGTAATGATCGGATACAGCGGACCAAAGATCTCATTACACACTAGATCATCATCATGTTGTACATGAGTCAAAATCGTATGTGGATAAAAAGCACTTCCCGCAACATGCATACCACCAGACACTACATCCGCACCTTGTGCGATAGCTTGCTCCACCATACCGTGTATTTTAGTTGCCGCATCAAGGTGAATCATGTGTCCCACATCCGTGGTCTGCTCTAACGGATCCCCGACACGCAATTGTTGCACGGCAACATGCAATGCTTTGGTAAACTTCTCTGCAACCTCTTGTGCAACATAGATTCGATTTATGGCGACACAGGTTTGTCCACTGACACGTTGTTTGTTTAGCACGCAATGTTTAGCTGCCAGCTCGACATCAGCGTCGGCCATGACTAATAGAGGAGCATTCCCGCCGAGCTCCATTGAGACTCGTTTAAGGGATGCTGCACATTGTACATTCAACAATTTGCCAACTCGCGTTGATCCGGTAAAGGTAAATTTAGCAATGCGCGGGTCAGTGGTCAGCACATGACCTACTGCTGCAGCTTGATCGCTAGGTAATATTGCTAACCAGCCCTCATCCCAGCCAGCAAGTTGCGTATATTCAGCAATCTTTAGCGCGCTAAGTGGCGTAAGTTCAGATGGCTTAACAACAAAAGGACAGCCCGCAGCAATCGCTGCCGCGAGTTTGCGCACGATCATCGCGCAGGGAAAATTCCAAGGGGTAATCGCACCTACCACACCGACAGGCTCGCGCCATAGT
The DNA here is from genome assembly GCA_002292215.1 of Glaciecola sp. UBA983. GTDB lineage: Bacteria > Pseudomonadota > Gammaproteobacteria > Enterobacterales > Alteromonadaceae > Opacimonas. The sequence goes on from DBBN01000078.1 coordinate 64,240, forward strand.
TCAATGCCATCACTGGTTTCAAATGGAGAGTCTAGCGATAATGCTAACTGCGCAAACCAGGTTAAATACCCATTCGCGTAATGCACTTCGGCAAGCGCATCGTTATAGGTTTTACCAGATTCTTGGCTGATCAACGTCGCAAACGTAGCGCTATGCTGTGCCATCTGGTCACGTAGGGCTAACAACATCGCTTGACGTTGTTGCCCTGTTGTCGGTTGGTGCAACCGTAATGTGGCGCTGCTGATCGCGGCTTCAATGTCTGCATCCGTCGCATTGTGTAGCGTCGCCAGTAATTCATGCGTCGTACTATTGTATACATCAAATGTTGAAGTTCTCATCCTAAGGTCAATTCCATTCTAATATCAGCTCTAGCGTAAGGTGACGGTAACATAGGTACTTCTTTAAATCCGCATTTTTCGTAAATATACAATGCGTTAGTTAAGATTCGATTGGACTCTAAAAAGACGGTATTAGCGCCCATGCTGCGTGCTTGTTTAAGTGTAGCAATAACGATTTTCTCGGCAAAACCTTGGCCTTTTTCAGATGGTTTCATGCCCATTTTTGAGAGTTCAAACAGCCCATCACTCTCCAGCAATAATGCGCAAGTTATGACTGATTCACCTTGCTCATTAATACCAAATAGCACTTGCCCCCCTTTCGCAATAATAGCTTCATATGGGTGAGACAGGGAGTATTGATCCTTAGCTTCTATCACAAAATATTGCTCAATCCATGCCAAGTTAAACTGCGCAAACGTCGCTTTTTGTTCCGTCGTGGCTTGTTCGTAGGTAATAAAATGTAATGTGCTCATAAAAATACAAGTTACTCAGTCTGTCCGTCTTCATCCACAGATTACTGCAAAAAAGGCATGTTAATACGGTTGCGTCATGGAAAATGGCATTGCCATCGTCTCAGATGATTTGGGCGGATTGCCAATCATTTCTTCATAAGGTGAATCATGTACCAAAATGGCATGGTCTACTTGGCAAGCAGCAAAACAATCACGAATATGCTGAGAACTATTAAAACGCATGATATTGTCATTTTTACCATAAACAAAACCTGTCTCGCCAGCGACAGTTAATTTAACTAAATAGATACTTAATTCAAAGGATTGCACTTCTAAGTATTCAATATGTACAGGCTGGTTGTAAAACTTATCGAAGAAAAATTTTGCCATGCTGTTCGCCTTTTGGTTATTTAACCGTAGTTACGTAAGAGTATTTGTTACTATTAATCATACGATTTTGTCGCACATTAAGATCCACACAAGATCCAAATGCAAGCAATATACATATAAAAATCGATAGTATTTAATTGGAACTTATCCACTGACAATGACACTTAATGATATATACTTTGATTTTATCTAGGAAAATAACTGTTTATGACTCAAGTCACTGCCCCATCTCGCTTACCTATGTTGATTGTCGTTGCCATTTTATTGGTGTTATTAGCATTCGCGCTTCTATGGCCGGTTAATGAACCTGAGGTCGACGTATCCGATGCACCGGTTGTCCCAGAAGTCTCGTCTATAACTCCGGAGCAAAATACCGTAGACATAAGCGAATCCGAACCTGAAGTGCAAATTATTGAAGAAGAATTTACTGCTGTAACGCCTGTAGGTGAAGCAAACATAGAAGAACTTGATCCGGTAGTTGAGTTTGTCAAACCTGTTATCGAGTTAGCTGAACCTGAACCGCTAGATTTAACGGATCAAGCTATTAAACAAAGTTTGATCACTGCATTACATGCCCCAATGTTGAGCACGTTGATTGTCAATGAATCCATTATTGCTAATTTAGTAGCGAGTATCACTAATACTGCACAAGGCACATTACCTGAAAATGTATCGCTACTGACTCCTCCGTCGTCTGAATTTGCAGTTTTTAAAAAAGGCGATAGCCAATTTATTACACCTGAGTCGTTCACTCGTTATAATGTCTACGCGCAAACCTTTGCACAAATCGAAACGGCAGATATGTTGGCAGTCTTAACCCAATATGAACCACAAATTTTGGCAAAATTTGAGCAAATTTCAGCGCCAAATACGCAGTTTAATGACACATTGATTTCCGCGATTAACCGCTTATTAGATACGCCGTCAGTTAATCTTCCGATCCCAGTCATCAGTGATAGCGCAATGTACAAATTTGCTAACCCGCAACTTGAAGCACTCTTGCCGGTTCAGAAACAACTGCTCCGTATGGGCCCTGATAACATGCGCATCGTTAAAGCGAAGCTGCGTGATTTACGCACTGCGCTAGAACTAAAACAAGAAGAAAACAATTAACATGTTAGGTCAACTGCAAGGCTCGCTAGGAAAACTAGACCTTCAAGATTATCCGCCTGTAGAAAAATGGAACCCACCTTTTTGTGGGGAGATCCCATTATCAATCGATGCCGCCGGACAATGGTGGTATGACGGTTCACTAATTAAACGTCCGGCGTTGGTTCGGCTTTTTTCAAGAGTCCTCAAACATGAAGGCGATCAATATTTTTTGGTCACTCCTGTCGAAAAGGTCCAAATCAATGTGGTTGATGTACCGCTGCAAGTGGTGAGTTGGGAGCGTCAAGATAACGGCTACATTAGCGTGAATACTAGTTGTGATGACCATGTCGATATTAGCATTGAGCATCCATTAGAAATGCGTTTTAACGCAGCATCACAATGTGACATTCCCTATATTATGATCCGTAATAATTTATGGGCAAAAGTTCAACAAAATGTGTATTATCAGCTAGCTACTGAACTCGACATTAAAGCCGAGCGCGCTTGGTTGCAATCTGGCGATTATTGCGCTGATTTTGGACCGGTTGTCGAGTAGTAATACCCTATAAAATACACGATAACAATAACAGCATAGCAAGGGATCCACATGACACATTCATTGCACACTAAATACATTGCTAAACACGTAGATAAATACGCAGCTATATTCACGGTAAACGCACTCTTCACATTTCTCTTAATCGTTTTTTTGAGTCTTTCAGCTCATGCGCAAACTTATATCCATGCCGGCAAGCTTATTACAGCGACCGATTCTCAAGTACGTTCCAATATGACGATTGTGATTGAAGATAATCTGATTACTGATGTGCAAACCGGGCTGGTCACTCCACCCGCAGAAGCCACATTGATTGATTTATCTCAATACACGGTTATGCCCGGCTTGATGGATATGCATACGCATTTGTCATTCGAGCATAATCCTAAGACTTACATGAATCAAGTGACCTATAACGCGGCAGATTATGCGTTAGATGCGGCCAATTTTGCACAAAAAACCTTACTAGCTGGATTTACGACAGTGCGTAACTTAGGGGATGCCCACAATGAAACCGTGGCATTACGTAATGCGATTGCTCGTGGAGTGGCGGTTGGCCCTCGGATCTACACTGCAGCCAAAGCCATCGGTACGACGGGTGGGCATGCCGATCCAACCAATGGCTTAGCTAAACATATAATGGGTAATCCAGGACCTGATGCTGGAGTGGTAAATGGTATTACCCAATCTCGACAAGCAGTACGTCAACATTATAAAGATGGTGCTGATGTGATTAAAATTACGGCCACAGGTGGGGTGTTATCCGTTGCTAAAAATGGACAAAATCCACAGTTTATGGATGATGAACTCGATGCGATTGTGGCCACTGCCAAAGATTACGGTATGACTGTTGCGGTACATGCGCATGGTAAAGAAGGCATGATCCGTGCGATTAAAGCTGGTGTAACCTCAATTGAGCATGGTACTTACATGGACAACGAGGTGATGGATTTGATGAAAGAGTACGGAACTTATTACGTACCGACTATTTTAGCGGGTAACTTTGTCGCCGAGAAAGCCAAAATTGATGGATACTTTCCCGAGATTATTCGTCCAAAAGCCGCTGCAATAGGTCCTTTGATCCAAAAGACATTTTCACTCGCTTATTTGGCTGGTGTTAACATTGCTTTTGGCACTGATTCAGGCGTCTCTGCTCACGGCGATAATGCGCAAGAATTTGGCTTAATGGTTGAGGCGGGAATGCCGCCGATAGAAGCGATATTATCCGCAACGGCTAACACTGCCAATTTATTAAATATCACGGATTCATTGGGGACTATTTCTGTAGGCAAACTGGCTGACATTGTAGCGGTAAAAGGTGACCCTCTTACCGATATTACGCTGTTAGAGCACATTCAGTTTGTAATGAAAGATGGTGTTATTGCCAAACATGAATAAGTAACTTAGATGTTTGCAAACCTCTATAAGCGCCTACTACGTTGGGCGCATTCAAAGCATTTTCTATCTGGTATTACGCTAGCTTCATTTTTAGAATCGATTATCGTACCGATCCCCATTGAGACCTTATTGATCCCCGTATCGCAAATTCGCCGTGATAAAGTGTGGTGGATTGCGACTATGGCGACGCTTGGCTGTATTGTTGGGGCATTAATTGCGTACGTTGTCGGGATGTGGTTTTTTGAAAGCTATTCGTCACAGATACTAAGCTGGTTTAACGATCCAAACATGTTTGTCGAGATCCAAACGCGCATGCATGAAGAAGGGTTTTGGTTTATTGTTCTGGCTGGCATCGCTCCGATCCCATTGCAACTAGCGATGCTCGCAGCTGGCGTCAGTCACTATCCTATTGGTCTATATATTTTAGCTATTGCCATTTCGAGGATCATTCGATATTTTGGGATTGCCTGGTTAGTGTTACGTTATGGCGATCAAACCGAAGCGTTGTTTCAACAGTATCAATGGAAAGCCGTGACAGTGTTGTCCGGTATTATTATTGTGTTATGGATCGCCAAATCTACATTATTTTAATAATAACTAATACTCATTAATGTCATTTATCACAAAAAAGGAACGCATTTATGCCACATTTTACGATAGGAAAAATTACACGTAGTCTCGCTAAAGTATGCGCTACAGTCGGCTTACTAAGTAGTGTTTTAATTACGATGCCAGCACTGGCGCACGGACACAAGTCTGGTGAAACGCATAGCACTGCCGACATGGTGAAAGCAGCGATGCAAGCGTCGTCTCGTCCAGAAAAAGACGCCGAACGTGATCGTAATCGTAAACCGGTCGAAACGCTCGCATTTTTTGGTTTAGAGCATGACATGAAAGTAGTGGAACTGATCCCTGGTGGCGGTTGGTACACGCGCTTAATCGCACCAGTCGTGGCTGAAGATGGTGAATATTATGCCGCATTAGGTACTTCACGTATTGAGCGTGACTTAGCTAAAGAAGCAGGTTTTAAAGATGTTAATATCATTGCCAAAGAAGCGACTATGGGTCGTGCTGATGGTGCGAAATTTTATTCATTGAACGTTGATACCCTAGGTGTGAGCAATATGGATATGGTATTTACGTTCCGTAATTATCATAATTTTGATGACGC
>DBBN01000044.1:0-18821 GCA_002292215.1 Glaciecola sp. UBA983
GTTTTATATAATACGGTTTCATCACGTAATAAGTGATACACGCCTTTGAATTCTTTACCCATGCCTATTGGCCAGGTAATTGGAGCGCATTTGATTTTTAGGATGTCTTCAACTTCATCCATCAAATCAATCGGATCGCGGGTATCACGGTCTAATTTATTCATAAAGGTAATGATTGGCGTATCACGTAAACGCGTGACTTCCATTAATTTAATGGTTCGTGCTTCAACCCCTTTTGCAGCATCGATCACCATCAAACAAGAATCAACAGCTGTTAACGTCCGGTATGTATCTTCCGAGAAATCTTCGTGTCCAGGGGTATCTAAAAGATTGACCAAATGATCAGCATAAGGAAACTGCATCACTGAAGTTGTCACCGAAATGCCCCGTTCTTTTTCCATTTCCATCCAATCCGATTTGGCGTGTTGCCCGGATTTTTTGCCTTTTACGGTACCTGCTTTTTGCAAGGCATTACCGAACAATAATACTTTTTCAGTGATTGTCGTTTTACCAGCATCAGGGTGCGAGATGATAGCGAAAGTTCTTCGCTTATTGATTTCTTTAAGAAAATCGGCGTTTGCCATGTATCTAAATTCCCGTTTTGTACAACCATTTGTACAAAAAATAAAGTTAACTCTAAGCCCCGATGTTTCACTCAATAAAGAGCTCAAGCAGATTGCCACTGCCTACAGCCAGCAAAACCTCCCATCAAAGCATTGAAAAATTTGAGCGCTATTCTAGCAAAATAACTAAGTACTATAAATCAAACACTCAGTACTTCTTTTAGCTTGTCTAACGCCTGCTTATGTTTTTCATCTGGCATTTTGGCCAGATTAATCTGTTTCCATTTAATGGCCGGAAGTTCATTTACATCATCAAGCTCAAGTAGCGCCCAATCCGGCTCACGGTTTTTAAACGACAGTAAGAAGCCTTTCTCACTATCGGTCAGCCCTTGGTGAATAAGCTCTACCAAACGCTCTCTGACGGCCACCAGCTCTTCAAGCGGTACGTCCGTCTCAGCCATATTTGCAAATTCACCTGCATAAATGGCCGCTATATCTTTAAATTGCGGCCTTAACAATTCGGCCATTGGCCGGTTGTGACTTGAGAGATAGATTATTAGTGCCTTTCGTATCTCATCCGTCAGGCCTTCATTTTCCAAGAGCCACTTCACATCGAATAAGTCTCTTGGGTGCTGCCTATCTAATGCCGCGCATATTTTGCCAGCATAGAGATCGGCCAAGGCCACCACAGGCACTTCTGCATAACCAAATTCATCTTCTACAGCTGCGCATACTTCCATCAACTGCGGCTCGTAAACCGTGCCACGTAATACGGGCGATAGCTCGACTTTAATCTGTACGCCATTACGGCCAACGATTAGTCTTAGCGCATCGCGCTTTGACTTGTATGCTTCGGTTAGCTCAACATCTTTAAACGCGGCTTTTAAGTCTGCACTAATGGCATTCAATGCTGCGCATATTTCCTGTAATGCGTCATCACGGCCTTTCATTGGCAGATAAACTAAATCAATATCAACCGACAAGCGCGGAAACTCTCTGACAAAGAGATTGATCGCCGTACCGCCTTTAAGCGCAAAGCATTCTTGCTTGGCGACAAAGGGCAAAACCTGCATCAATAACTGCACTTGCTTGTAATAAATACTGTTTCTATCCATCGCTAACTTTCGCTTTCCATTGCCATATGTGACGGCACAGTGATCAAATAATCCGTATCCAATTTACCGCCTTTAGCCACAACACGCTTGCCAGAGCCTAAATCGTAATCCTCGACATTCAGTTTGTTAAACCAAGGGTAAGCTTGACGTTTAGCCAGCCAGAAAAACAATCGTTTCACCTTCACACTTTTACAGGCTTTTAAAAGTGTATCGAGTTTTCTGGGTGATAAATTCACTAGGCCTTGCATTAATTCATCAGCATGTTCAAAGCTAACCGCGTCTGGCAAATCTACCAGTAATTCTAATAACGCTTTTTCAGGGCATGAAAAATACACAGGGGGCAGTCCCGCCTCCCATTCATGCTGCCTGATAAAACTGTTGTCTTTTGTCAGCCATTCAGGCCATAAGGTATTAGTACTATGCCCCTCACATTCAACGGGCAGCGACAGACGCCCCAACCATGATGGCAACTTGCCTTGTGCATACAAATGAATATGTGGCGTACTGCCTAACGACAGATACTGCGACAATCCTGACAAGGACAATGCTGACAACCCGCCAACGATGACCGAAGGTAGATTATCCCAGTTGTTCATATCCATACGCTGCATTGAGGCGACCAGCCCTTCCCAGCTCAATGAGCGGGAATACTGGCTATATACGCCAGTAGCCAGTAATAACAAAGTTTCTGTTTTAACTGCGTTATCGATGGCATGGGCACTTAAGCCTTGTTCAGCCAGCCACTTTTTAGTCGCCAGCATGCCATAAGGTAGAAGCGCTTTAAGTGACTGTTTATAAGCCCCTTTTGCTACATCATCATGTGAAGTAGTGCTGTTAACCAAGCGTACAACCCTTTTTAGTTTACCATTAGCTTTATTTGCGGCGATTAACGCCGTAAAAAACAATATGTATAAACTAACATAATAAAATATGGTTTACCACCATTAAGTTTCACGGCGGTAAGCGCCGCAAATTATATAAATTATAAACCGGAACGGTTTAAAACAAAGTCTCTATCAGTATTTTAAATATCGATATAAAATGCTAAATGCTCTGGGATCTCTGTGGTTTCTTCGGTCAGCTCTTCGGCATAATCAGCCAATGAGGCATAACAACCACAATAATTATCTTCCATAGCTTTTTGCGCATCGTCGATACTATCTCCAAAGTGAGATAATAAATCGCCTGCAATCTCGCCATGTTCCTCAATAAAACAAGCAACTTCATGCGCGCGCTCAATACCTTCATACTCAGAGACTGAATTTACACCGTAGGGCGAAGGCGCTTTTTGAAAAGAGTAGGTTTGGTGGTAACCCAGCGCATTGCCTACAAAGTCACAACAAAGCGTAAGCACAGTGATGCAGTCGCTGACAATTTGTTGAATATGAATTTTAACCCGGTTGGACTTGACCAGAACATTATGTTCTGGAGATTGATAACGAACTATCAAGCTCCAGCTGCTTTATCTAGCTCCGACGCCATTTGCGCCAACAAAGAGCAGCAATATATTCATTGCGGCGTTCGTTCATGACGACCGTTACCGTTAGGAAACAAATGAATATAAACTAATTAATGATGAAACCTTGCAGCTAACTCTTTAGGCTCGAAGGTTTCATGCTCGACCCAGTATTTTGCAGCATCCAACAATTGTCTTAGCTGAATAGATACTTGAATCGGATCTAAACCAATATTTTTTTCTGTATGTCGGAATGTTCCTGCCCATTTCCAAACACTGCCAAAAAGCTTTCTATGCAACTCACAAACAAACGCTTCGGATAATACATCAGGATCCAATGGTGTCGTTCCGTCGGGGTGTTCAGATTGGAAGAGTAATTAGTCATAGCCCTAACACTTACTCATCATTCCAGAAGTCTGACGGCATTTTATCAACAATTTGCGCAGCAATTCGCTGAATTTCAAATTCGAGTTGTTCTTTACTCAAAGATTGTGCTTCAAGCGCCATATGCATGGAAGCTGTCTCTACTTGCAAACGCTCCTTTTCTTTCGCACGCAGCTTTATTATAGTTTCAACGTCATTATTTGGCACCACCGCATATACAAACTTACAATCCATCGCTTCAGCCATGCTTTGCATTGTCTTCAATGTGACACTGCCTGAGAGCTCGTCTTGCTCTGCTTTTGATACTCTGGATTTAGTTACGCCAAGCCGTTTTGCTAATTGCGAACCAGACATGCCAAGCGCATTTCTAACTGTTCGAAGCCACCCCTCTTGCGGATGTATAGAGAAATCTCCAAACTGCTTGACAGCTTGGTTCACTTTATCAGTGATATTGCTTAGCAACTTAATGTCAACACAAATGTTTACCATAAAGCCTTTTAAGTATACATATATGTATACTTAAATAACCATTACACATAGCTGATAAAGTATACTAATAGCTAAAAAGCAATTCACCATCTATACTCAATAAATATTTTCGCTTATGAGAACATTCATGAGACATAAGTTGTTGTTTTGGCGGTTATGCGTCCCTACTTGTTTAATTCTTGGATTACTGATACTGGTCTTGCACGCAGAGATTTCTGAAAGTGAACAGATTGCTCAACAACAAAAAATAGACCAAGTTACCTATCAGGTTAATTTGTTAAAAAATGAAATAGAAAGTGAGCTTCTCAGTGTTGAGAGGGATTTGGTGCGCTTGCGCAATGAACAAGATTTTATTCTCTTTGCCAAACTTGCTACTCAACCATCCAAAAAAGCCCTTGAAAATTCATGGATCAATATGCTTAAAACCCATCCTAATTTTCAGAAAATTCGTTATATCGATGCCTCTGGCATTGAACAAATTAGAGTAGAACGTCAGTTTAATACTAACAAGGTTGTAGCAACTAACGAACTCCAAAATAAACTGAACCGTCCGTATGTGCAAAACGGCTTAGCGTTAGAAAATAATGAAATATTAGTCTCTGATTTCGATCTCAATCAAGAGTTCGGTGAGATTGAGCTCCCTATCCGTCCTACTATCCGATTTATTGTCAAATTTGGTGATGAAACCCAAAACCAAGGGATACTCGTTATCAATTACTTGTGTGTTGGCTTGTTTTCTCACTTAGATTCTTTGATTGATACTCAATTAAGTTTAATTAATCAAGAAGGATATTACCTGCATAGTAATGACACGACCAAAAACTGGGGTTGGCTACTCGGTAATGAAAATGCAACGTTGAGAGTACAAGATCCACGATTATGGTTTAAATTAAACCGTGTCACTGAATTTAATGTACAAAATGATGGCGTCGACTTGTTTGGTAAGATCCTGTTAACGCCTGCGGGAGTGAATTCGCGTTATCCTGAGTTATTTTATACGTACCCGCTAAAAACAAATGGAGCAACGGGTCTTGCGTTAATAGAAAACACTTACTTATGGATCATTTTGTCTTGTGCAGCACTATTTATAGGCATGATGGTATGGGTATTTTATACGCTGGTTGATTTAGGCAAACAACGAGAGCGCGCAGAACAAGCTAACTATCAAGCGCAAATAGCAGTTTCAGCTAAGTCCAAGTTTTTAGCCAATATGAGTCATGAAATCAGGACGCCATTAAATGGCATCATGGGATTTTTCCAACTATTAGCCCTAGAGCCATTAAATAAAAAACAGCTCGGATTTGCTGAAAGCGGCTTAAAATCGACACATTTATTATCCCAAGTCCTCAATGATATTTTAGATTTCAGTAAACTAGAAGCGAACAAACTCACCTTACAGCACGCCGCATTTTCATTAGAAGCCATGATAACAGATGTGGGTGTGTTGATGTCAGGATCCCTAAAGGATAAGAGACTCGAACTCTGGTTAGATATTCAGCCTAATCTAAATCTAGCGGTAATCGGTGACGAAATTAGGCTGCGACAAATATTGGTAAACCTAACCAGTAATGCCATCAAGTTTACTGAAGAAGGTTTTGTTAAAATCAAAGTCACCCAGCAAGCACAAACCGATACCCACATTACCTTAAAATTTGAAGTCAGTGATTCTGGAATTGGGATTAATGAAGAGCAGTTATCACTAATCTTCAATAGCTTTGAACAAGCCAGTATGGAAGTCAATAAAAAATATGGCGGGACCGGTTTAGGGCTCAATATCACAGAAAGCTTATTGACCTTAATGGACAGTAAACTAGAAGTTAAATCGAAACCAATGGTCGGTTCGACATTTTATTTTGAGCTCGTATTAGAAAAAGTCATGTCAGCTACACCTCATATTTCAACCCAAGTTAGCCAACAGTTGTATCAACGACTGATGCAGCAATTACATGTGTTAGTGTATTCAAATAATACGATTGGAAAAAATATTCTAGAAAGGATTTTCGAGAACTTTGGCTGGGCTTCGGTGCATGCCGCGTCATTAGATAATGTCTTAACCATATTGTCTGAACGCCAACATAGTGATGCACCCCGCATTGATGTGGTAGTCGTGGATAAGCCCAAGGTAGATGCAACTACATGGGCGGAATTAGAACAAATTAAAGCCTGTATTGATGCTAGCGAGGCGCCATTGATTTATTTATTAATCACGCTTTCTTCTGACCTAGACCAAAATTTTGAAAAAATGCGTTTAAATCTCATTGATGGGTATTTTATCAAACCGCTCACCCCTTCAATATTTTTCGAAGAAATAGCAGCTAAATTATTACATGAGGAAGGTCAAACGATTGTTAATGAACCCTATCACTCGACAAAAGATTTAAAAGGCTATGAGATTTTATTGGTAGAAGATAATCTTATTAATCAAGAAGTTGTATCCAACATGCTCATGAATCTGCACGCACAGACAACCATAGCGGAAAATGGCAAAATGGCGTTAGATATTTTACTTGCGCACCCGCAACGGTTTGACTTGATTTTAATGGATATGCAAATGCCAGTAATGGATGGGGTGATTGCTACCACACATATTCGTCAAGAATTAGAACTTACCGATATTCCGATTATTGCTATGACGGCTAATGCGATGGAATCAGATAAACAAATGTGTTTTGATGCTGGCATGAATGACCATTTATCAAAACCGTTTGATCAAAAAATGCTTATTGATAAAATCATGCACAACGTTGCCAACGCAAAATAAGTGCATCTTCATGAGTGGCTAGGCCAGTCGGTTCGGTAGTCAACTCATTAGCGCTATCAACGTGATAAGAAATGAGTGGATAATAATTTTTACGAACATCAATCTGCTCAAAACCACTTTTTATGTACAAATTAATAGCACGCTGATTAGAAGCACGCACTTCCAAAAAAATGTCATCAACTTGTAATAACCTCGCTTGCTTGACTAATTCGTTGATTAACTCTCGACCGTATCCACGCCCTTGAAAACGAGGAGCTACAGCAATTTCTTCTAAATTCCATTCAGTGAAACTCGCAGTACTGAGTACTTGGATAATATAAAAACCAATGCATTTTTGGTCTAGTATTATCTGCATTGCTAGATTTGGCGGGCTAAGTGATTGTCTAAACGTATCAATCGACCAAGTATCGGGTTGGGTTTGTTGCATAATGGCATAAGCGGATTGCCAATGCTCAATCGTTAATTTACTAATGGTTGTCATGCTTACTCTCGAGATGACACGTTGTGAGTAACTTATGGTTGTACGCGAACGGCATAATGTTCACACAGAGCTCGATAAACGATCGGTTTTACCTCACCACTCATCGGATAAGGGAGAGTAATATAAGTGGGTGTCACAACCAATTGCTCACCAAATACAACTTGATCAAGCGCGAGAGATTGATTAACAGCAAGAGATAAATCAGAGAGTAATTGCGCAGAAACTTTAGGGTATTCAACTTGAGTTTCAACCTGAGCGTCTGGCTGAGCATTCGATGTGCTAATATATCGAGGTATAGATAATGCTTGAAGTATAGCTTGTTGATATGGCTGCATTGAATTGCTCTGTTGGTAAGTTAGGGTGAGTATATCAAACCCACCCCACAAATCGAACTTAATTCAACGCGATAATTTCCCACTCGCCGACATTGACAGCGATCACCTTGACCTTGGTTTGCGCGCGGATAAAAGTCGGGCTGATGAGTTTCCAATCAATACCTGAATATTTATATTTGACCACACTGTTGGGTTCCACATCTTGTGCTAACATAAATGTAAAACCCACCAAATCTGAGGTTACTGGTTTATCTTCTTGAATATTTTGCAAGCCTTTAAACGGCTTCCATAACACCAGCGCCAAGATCGCAGTTAATACCGCGATGATTAACAATGCATTGAGCAAATCATCACTGATCACGCCAATATACATAGTCACGCTCGTAATAATAGTTGCAGCCCCAATCATGAACAAAATAATAGTCGAAAAGCTCAACACGGTGACTTCGACAATTAAGAGAATCAAGCCAATGATAAACAGGGTTTCCGCTAAATTTTGTTCAAACCAACTCATAGTTTTGCTCCCTTATTCAAGGTATTAATTATGGTTGTCGCTTGCGCTACTATGCTTGTCGCATCGGTTGCGCCATCGGGTAATAATATGACGGAGGATTCTTTAGCTATTGCATGTTTTGCTTCAATTGCTCTTGTGGCCAAATCCAATTGAATCGCTTTTTGACCTGCTTCAGTGTTAGCTTGCTCACCAATAGTGGCAAGTGCTTCAGCTTGGGCATTGGCAACTGCCACAATTGCTTTGGCTTCACCTTCTGCACGGAGAATTTGCTCCGCACGATCCGCTTCAGCAGCTAATACTTGAGATTGTTTTTCACCTTCTGCACGGTTAATTGCCGCTTGACGATCGCCTTCAGACTCAAGGATCTGAGCTCGCTTGACACGTTCCGCTTTCATCTGGGCTTCCATCGCTTCCATGACAGAAGCAGGTGGCGTTATATCTTTAATTTCATAACGTAATACCTGAATCCCCCAAGGACCGGATGCTTCATTAATCGCTGAAACAATATTAGCATTGAGCATGTCACGTTCTTCAAAGGTTTTATCTAACTCCATCTTACCTAATTCTGAACGCATCGTGGTTTGGGCTAATTGAGTAACAGCAAACACATAATCATCAACACCATAGGTGGCTTTTTTCGGGTCTAAGACTCGAAAATACAACACACCATCGACATGTAAACTGATGTTATCTTTGGTAATCGCCGATTGCTCTGGCACATCCACAGCTTGTTCTTTAAGACTACGGTCAGCAGCAACTTGATCAATAAATGGAATTAAGAAGTTTAATCCCGCCTCTCGTGTTGATTGAAACTTACCAAATCGCTCAACGACGTAAGCGCGATTTTGCGGTACAAATTTAATTGAAAATTTAAGTACTACAATGACCAATATGACTAAAAATACTGGAATACTAAACAATGTATTAATTAAAACAGCGGGATCCATGCGTTATGCTCCTAGCAATAGTTATTCTCAATATAAAGTATATGAATAAGAATGCCTAGTGCAATAACACAATTGTAAGTAGGTGTTGCCATTACGCTAGATCAAAGAACTTCTAAATTGTTACTCAGTTCACCCTAAGGTCTTATTCATCGTATCAGCCGAATGCTTTACAGTGAATTGATATATATTTAACAAAATACATGGAAAATTTACATATGAGCTACCAATCAGAATATACCAAATCGATTAATTCTCCGGCTGAGTTTTGGGGTGAAAAAGCGCAAGCATTGCCGTGGTTTTTACCTCCTACTAGTATTTTGAGTAAAGATGAAAACAACATGGATCGTTGGTTTGCTGATGGCATGATGAATACCAGCTTTATGGCGATTGATCATCATGTACAATCAGGGCGTGGCGATCAAGCTGCAATCATTTATGATTCCCCAGTTACTAATACCAAAAGCACCCTCACCTACAATGAATTACTGACTCAAGTATCCGCATTTGCAGGTGCGTTGCGTGACAAAGGCGTAGGCAAAGGCGATCGTGTCATTATATATATGCCGATGATCCCCGAAGCAGCCGTTGCCATGTTAGCCGTTGCCCGTTTGGGTGCGATACATTCAGTGGTCTTTGGTGGATTTGCACCACATGAACTTGCTATCCGAATTGATGATGCGACGCCTAAAGTCATCGTCACCGCTTCTTGTGGAGTAGAAATTAGTAAAGTCATTGCCTACAAGCCACTCGTCGATGAAGCCATTGATCTTGCTGAGCACACGCCTGACAGTTTGATTATGTTTCAGCGTGATACTCTACCCGCAGAATTAACCAATCCAATTGATTGCGATTGGGCTGACGTCATCAGTACAGCGGTCCCTGCCGAACCGGTTCCGGTAAACGGTACTGACCCTCTTTATATTTTATATACTTCTGGTACAACCGGCGCGCCCAAAGGTGTCGTCCGAGATAATGGTGGTCATGCCGTCGCATTACATTATTCGATGTCTTCGATTTATGATAACCAACCTGGTGATGTATTTTGGGCAGCGTCAGATGTTGGTTGGGTAGTCGGTCATTCTTATATCGTCTATGCCCCATTATTGGCAGGTTGCACCACGATAATGTACGAAGGTAAACCAGTTAGAACGCCAGATGCTGGTGGTTTTTGGCGCATGGTTCAAGAGTACAAAGTGAAAACATTATTTGCAGCGCCGACAGCATTTCGCGCTATAAAAAAGGAAGATCCTGAAGGTGCGTTAATTCATGATTACGACTTATCTTCATTACAAAATATTTTTATGGCTGGCGAACGTCTCGATCCACCCACCTACGACTGGACAGTTGAAAAAACCGGAAAACCAGTTATCGATCATTGGTGGCAAACCGAAACAGGCTGGGCGATTTGTGGCAATATGTTGGGTATCGAAAAAATGCCGATTAAAGCCGGCTCTGCTACCTTACCGATCAGCGGTTTTAATGTCTGTATTTTGGATGATAACGGCGAAGAATTACCCGCAGGAAAACAAGGTGCAATTGCAATCAAAGCTCCGCTACCGCCAAGCTGTTTACCGTCCATATGGGGTAATTTCGAACGCTTTGAAAGTGCGTATTTAACTGAATTTCCTGGTTACTATAGTACCGGTGATGGCGGTTATATTGATGCGCAAGGCTATGTCTTTATTATGGGACGCACCGATGATGTGATTAATATTGCTGGACACCGTTTATCAACAGGTGAAATGGAAGAAGTCGTTGCACAACACCCTGCCGTTGCCGAATGTGCAGTCATTGGCGTGAAAGACAGCTTAAAAGGTCAGCTGCCTGTCGGTATGGTCATTTTAAAAGACGGTCAAGATATCAATGATGAAGCGCTGCATGCTGATATCAAAAAAGCATTAGTTAAAAACATTGGCCCAATAGCCTGTTTTAAAGATACCTTAATCGTTCCGCGTTTACCCAAAACACGTTCAGGTAAAATCTTACGTAAAATTTTACGTGCTATGGCTGATGGACAGACCTACACAACGCCATCAACGATTGACGACCCAGCATGTCTTGACGAAATGAAAGGGTTGATGCAATCTAGAAAGTGGATAGACTAATTTGCATCAGATACATAATAATAACAAATAAAAAAAGGACTAAATATGTTTCAAGCATTACAACTGACTGACAAAGATACGATTGTGTTAACGCAATTAAACGAAACTGATTTACCCGAAGGCGACGTGACGGTTGCAGTCAGTTATTCGACGATTAATTATAAAGATGCATTGGCGGTTACTGGTAGTGCACCGATTGCAAAATCATACCCTATGGTACCAGGCATTGATTTTAGTGGTGTTGTTACTCAATCAGATGATCCTACGTATGCGGTTGGTGACAAAGTCGTTCTCAATGGTTGGGGAGTTGGAGAAAAACACTGGGGCGGGTTTGCCCAACAAGCACGAGTCAAGGGCAAGTGGTTAATCAAACTGCCTCAAGGGCTCAGTGAAGCCGATGCAATGCGCATTGGAACCGCTGGTTATACAGCCATGTTATGCTGTAATGCTCTTCGTAGTCATGACATAACGCCTGACTCAGGTCCTATAATTGTATCTGGAGCCACCGGCGGCGTAGGCAGCATTGCTGTTTATATTTTAGCCAAGCGTGGCTATGACGTGCATGCGTTATCAGGCAAACCAGAGCAAACTGATTATTTACTGAAACTCGGCGCTAAAGCGGTCATCGACCGCAAAGATTACGCTGAAAAAGCACGCGCACTTGGTCAACAACTGTGGGCTGGTGCTGTCGATGTAGCAGGCTCCTATACGTTAGCTAATATCATTGCAAATACTCAGTATGGCGGTGTCGTTACCGCTTGTGGATTAGCTCAAGGGATGGATTTACCTTCGTCTGTTGCGCCATTTATACTGCGTGGCGTGTCACTTGTGGGTGTGGACAGCGTGTACTGCCCTGTTGCTAAACGCCAGGCCGCATGGAATGACTTAGCCGCAGAAATGGATATCGAACAATTATCTGATATCGCCCATACCATAGGGCTTGATGGGGTTGAAGCGGCCTCTAAAGCATTAATGGCAGGGACGGTTACTGGCCGTTACTTGGTTGATGTACAAAAATAAACAGTAATATTTACTTGAGTTATTACTTGTTGCTCCTAAAATAGACATTTCATTAATGTTTATCATGGAGCAGTAAGTAATGGACTCAGTACCTTCGTCATCTCAAGCCCTCGGATCCCCACAACCCTCTAACTCTTGTCAGACTATCATCGCCAATTCAGGTGTGAAGTTTGGTACTAGTGGTGCTCGGGGATTAGTGACGGACTTCACCTCTGAGGTCTGTTATGCTTTTGCTCTAGCATTTTTATCTAGTATTCAATCTCGATTTACGTTTACGACTGTTGCATTTGCCATCGATAATCGTCCAAGTAGTCCAGCAATGGCTACGGCGTGCATTCAAGCCGCACATGACTTAGGCTTAGCCACTGAATATTATGGTGTTTGCCCGACCCCTGCATTAGCGTTTGTCGCGATGCAAGATCAACAACCTTGTATTATGATCACCGGCTCGCACATTCCGTTTGACCGCAATGGCTTAAAATTTTACCGACCCGATGGTGAAATTACTAAAATCGACGAACAAGGTATTTTACACTCCCAAGCACACATTCCAGCTACCATGACTATTGCGCCATTACCGAATGTTAATCCAGACGGAGCAACACGCTATGTTAAACGTGTGACGGATGTATTTTCTCCGGAGCTTTTAAACGGTAAAAAGATTGGTATCTTTGAGCACTCCAGTGCGGGACGTGATATCTATCAAGGACTCTTTGAAGCCTTAGGTGCTGAAGTGGTTGCGCTTGAACGCACCGATACTTTTGTGCCGATTGATACTGAAGCGGTCGGTGACGAAGACAAGCAAAAAGCCCTCGCATGGTCTGCAGAATATGGTTTTGATATGATTTATTCAACTGATGGTGATGGTGATCGTCCATTGCTGTCGGATGAGCATGGACATTGGTTACGTGGCGATATTGTCGGATTGTTAACGGCGCAAGCGTTAGGCATTCAAGCCTTAGCCGTCCCCGTCAGTTGCAATACTGCAATCGAGGCATCAGGCTCTTTTACTGCCGTTAGTCGTACCCAAATAGGCTCGCCTTATGTCATCGCTGCCTTTCCAGCATTACGTGAGCACTATCATGCAATTGCCGGTTTTGAGGCCAATGGCGGATTTTTATTGGGATCGGATGTCACACTTAATGATACAGTGATCCACGCGTTGCCTACGCGTGATGCACTTCTACCAGCAATCATGCTGCTAAGTTTGAGTATTGAAAAACGATGTGACATTAGTGTATTGGTCGCTAATTTACCGCAACGTTTTACCGAAAGCGATCGGATCCAAAATTTTGCAACACAAGACAGTCAGGCTTTACTCGCACGGCTGGCGATTGACCCGACACCGTTACTTACCGCGATGGCACTAACCGAAAGTGTTACCGCGCAAAACACCATTGATGGGCTGCGTTTAACATTAAGTAATGGCGATATCGTTCATCTTCGTCCAAGTGGCAATGCACCTGAGCTACGTTGTTATGCAGAAAGTAATAATAGCCAGAGCGCAAGACAATTGGTGACTTCAGCATTAGCATGTATACCTCATTTATCTTTTTCATAAGCACTACTCCCGATCGCGCTATCGTATGATATGATATTGGGAAATTATTAATCTTAAAATGATTACGTTTCCCAATATATGCATACAATTAATTCAATCAATCAAATTCATCTTAGTGGCAAAGTATCGCCAGTCGAGTGGCAAACTCGAATCGAATTAGCGGCCGCCTATCGTTTAATGGTCATTCATGGGTGGGACGATTTAATCCATACTCATATTTCCGCACGAATTCCAGGTACCGAGCACTTATTAATCAATGCATTTGGTTTATGCTTTGAAGAAGTCACTGCTTCGAATTTAGTCAAAATCGATATCGATGGCAATGTCGTCGATCCCGATTGTCCGTTTACTATTAATCCTGCAGGTTTCACCATTCATAGTGCGGTTCATATTGCCCGCCATGCAGATCAATGTGCATTCCATGTCCATCATGCAGATGCGATTGCGGTCGCTAGTTTACAATACGGCTTGCAACCCTATTCTCAATATGCGGCGTTTGCACTGGCTTCAATGGCCTATCATGATTATGAAGGCTTAGCCGTAGAGCCGGATGAAATACAACGCTTACAAGAAGATCTCGGTACCGCTAACTTTATGTTGTTACGCAACCATGGTGCACTCACCATGGGTTTAACGATTGGCGATGCATTCATGCACATGTACGATTTACTCAAAGCCTGTGAGATCCAAGTTAAAATCGACGCGAGCCGCGACGATCCTATTTTTGTAAAACAACGCATTATTGATGGTATTAAAGCGCAAGCTGCTGTGGTGCATACCGGTCAAACCGGCGGACAAAAAACATGGCCAGCCATGATGCGGCGTGTCAAGCGCATGCATCCTGACTTTGACCAATAAACTGTGTTCTATTTATAAGCTTTTTATACCTTTTTTTGTACTCTTTTTGTAATAAGCGAGACTGTAATGAAAGTTACCCATGTAGAAATTTTTGATATCCACTGTCCTGAGCGTCCACCTTGGAACCCTATTTTTATCCGTGTGCATACCGACGAAGGTATTCATGGTGTGGGTGAAGCTGGACTCGCCTATGATTGGGGCCACAGTGCCGCAGCTGCGATGATTAAAGAGATTGTGGAAGCCGTATTAATCGGTCATGATCCGTTCAAAACCGAGCAATTATGGACGCGTATGTTCCGTGAAAGCTTTTGGGGATTAGGTGGAGGTCCAGTACTGTATGCCGCAATGAGCGCTATCGATACTGCATTGTGGGATATCAAAGGCAAAGCATTAAATGTGCCGGTGTACCAACTACTCGGTGGTAAAACCAATGATAACTTACGTACTTATGCCAGTCAGTTACAGTTTGACTGGGATGATGAATGCACTAAATTAGTCGAGCCAGCTCAATATGCAGAAGCCGCGTTAAAAGCCGTTGCGCAAGGCTATGATGCGGTTAAAGTCGATCCTATTGTCTATGATGAGCATGGTGTATCAAGCTTTGACCGTACAAATCTGTTCACGCCTAAGCAAATGCGTTTATTTGGTGATCGTCTTCGTGCTATTCGTGATGCCGTCGGCAGTGATGTGGATATTATTTTTGAAGCGCATTCATTAATGGGTTGTGCGAGTGCTATTCAAATGGGCAGTGTCATTGAAGAAGTGGGCTGTATGATGTTTGAAGAGCCGGTCAATTATCTCAACTCTGCGGTACATAAAAAAGTCGCAGAAAACGTAAAAGTGCCGATTGCGGGTGGTGAACGTTTATATCATCGTTGGGATGTACGACCGTATTTTGAAGATCAAAGTATTGATGTATTACAACCGGATGTGGGTTTGTGCGGTGGCTTTACCGAAGCGAAGAAAGTCTGTGATTACGCTGATGTTTACGATATCCGTATTCAAGCACACGTTTGTGGTGGGCCGGTCGCAACCGCGGCGGCATTACAACTAGAAGCAGCCATTCCCAATTTCTTGATCCATGAACATCATACTTACGCAATTAAAGCGTGGAACCGTGAACTTTGTATCCAAGATTATCAACCGGTGAATGGTAAGTTTGTTGTGCCTGACTTACCCGGTATTGGCATTGAACTGAATGACGATATCGTAAAACGATCGCCTCACGTTATCGTTAAATAGGTCTCCAGCGCGTTTTGTGAAAGCAATGCGCGCTGTGTTTTTTGGGTTAACGCTAACGCTTCTAATACTTGAAGCATCCGTTCCCAATATCTCTGATAGCTACAACTAAATAGTGTGAGTGGAAAATTACTCGCCAGCATGATCCGTTCTTCCCCCCATATCGCTAATAACGTTTTTAGCGTGCATGAGACAAGCTCTTCACTGTAATTGCGCTGTGCCATTTCCCAACCAGAGGCTTTTACTTTGAAATTGGGGATCAACGCTAGACGTTTAAGATTATGTACCCATTGATTATGTGTTGCGTCACTCATTGCCCCCAATCCAACATGATTTATCACCCAAGTATGTTGCAAGGGTTGAGTCATGATGTCTAAAGGGGTATTTGTAACAAACAACTCATAAATACACTCCACAACAACGTTATCTGTTACGTCAAATTGAGCTTCAAATAAAATAGCTTGGTCACTAAGGTAAGTCAGGTTCTTAAGCACCTGGGGTGAGGTTAACAAACTCAACGCATGCTCATCTAAAATATGCCTAACCCCGACAAAAGATGCGCATGATGTTAACTTAGTAATCTGCTGGATAAAGGCGTCAGAAGATAACGTCAAATCACAACAAGCAATCGCATTGAACGGGAGTGTCGGCTGTGTCAGTGGTGGTTGTTCCAAATAATCAAGCTCCAGCCACGGTTGTTGATTATCAAAACCGGCTTCAATATGAACGTATCCACGCAAAGTCAACGGCTCGGATAAGTGTAGAGAATCAGCAGTGAAGTTTTTATTGATCAATGCCTTATCAGGCCAATAAGGCGGGTTATCTGACTTTAACCAATGGTATTGTCCATGTTCAAGGGCAAATAAATGAACATGGGGATCGATAATTTCAATCAGCCTAGATGCCGGTTGGGGGATCATTGTGCTGCGTATCCACCATCCATCACCTGTAAAGAGCCCGTCACAAAACTGGCTTCGTCAGAAGCTAAAAATAACGCATACGCAGCGACTTCGTCAGGAAGACCTATGCGTCCTAATGGCTGACATTGTGCCTCGTGTGCATGCACATCCTTAGCATTGGCTCCTGAACGTGCAACATAATTAGCAATCGCTTGTTGATACAAAGGCGTATCAATAGTGCCCGGACATAATGCATTGGCACGTATATTAAATGCCGCATAATCTAAGGCCGTTGTTTTGGCGATAGAAGCAAGTGCATGTTTCGTTAAATTATACGCAAATGAATTTGTTTTACCTACGATAGCTTGATCAGAAGCTATCATAATAATACTGCCTGACTGAGCTGCTTTCATACTGGGTAAACAAGCTTGAATAGCGTGATACGCGCCTTTGACATTCAACGCGATTAGGGAATCTAATGTCGCTTCATCAGTTTGCTCGATATTTGCGGAGAGATGTTTCCCGGCATTACAAATAAGCGTCGTAATGATGTGCTGATCGGCGATATTGGCAATCGCATGATGCACCGCTTGGGAGTCAGTCACATCCACTTGAATAAAGTGTCCCACGTTGGACGATTGGATATCAAGGTTAAACACAAGGTAACCAGCTTCAACAAAACGCTGACAGATAGCGAGACCGATACCGGAAGAACCACCAGTAATCACAAGAGTTTGATTTTCTGTGTTAGGCTTTTTAATTGGCGAATTAGTGTTCATCAACCACTCACTTTATTTTTCGGTATTCGAGCTTAAAAAAGCAAAAGCAACATTAAATGCTTGTTGTTGAAAGATTTTTAAACCCGTCTCACTAAAGTCTATTAGTATAGGATTATGGTTCAAGATCTCTTTAAGTTCAATATTGCTTATAACTTGGACATTGAGCTCCGGAATTAATTGGATCGCCGCTTCAATTTTAAAGCCTAATGCCCCACCGGCAAATTTACCTTTTAATGGACGTTCTTTAATCACGACGGCATCAATTTTATAATCTTCGATGAGCTTAGCGAAAGTGCTTTGAAAATAACGCAAATCTGACGTGGTATTTTTTTTGGTGTATTCGATTTTACGAACACGACACTCCGGAATATTAACTAATCCATCGTGCATAGATAATAAACTGATTACGGCTTCTGTACCTTTGATTTCAACGCCACATACTTGCATTACAATACCTTAAAAATTTACCCTATGAATTTCGAGACCTATTATACGGTCATAAGAATCATAAGGGTAGTTTAATCAGATAGTTTACACAGACAGTATCATCTATTGTCCCAATCTAGTGAAGCTTGATATACTACAAAAAAATCAAAGGAAATAACCGCATGTGTCAACTTATGGGAATGTCAGCCAATGTACCTACCGATGCACGGTTTAGCTTTACTGGACTAGTGGAACGCGCTGGGCGTACGGATATTCACAAAGACGGCTGGGGGATTACCTTTTATCAAGGCAAAGGCGTCCAAGAGTTTCGCGATCTCAAAGCTGGTTCAGATTGTGACGTCGCTAATTTTCTAAAACGACAGTGCATTAAAAGTGACATTGTGATTAGTCATATTCGACAAGCAAACGTCGGTGCATTAACCCTCGAAAACACCCATCCGTTTCGCCGTGAATTATGGGGCGAAAACTGGACATTTGCTCACAATGGTCAATTAAAAGATATCCATTCGATTCTGCCTTTAGGTCGTTTTATCCCCATTGGCACAACCGATTCTGAACACATATTTTGTTGGTTATTACACCAAATTGAACAAACATTTCCGACTCGGCCTGCAGACCCAACTAAACTGTATGATTTTATTTATGCCAAACGCCAACAGTTACATGAATTTGATGTGTGTAATTTTTTACTCAGCGATGGGCATGCGTTGATCGCACATTGTTCCAATAACCTACATTGGGTGACGCGACGCGCGCCGTTTGGAGCTGCTTTACTTAAAGATTTAGAAGTCAGTGTAGATTTTAGTCAAGAGACCACACCGAATGATGTGGTGACTGTTTTAGCAACCCAGCCCCTCACAACCAATGA
>DBBN01000044.1:18856-19039 GCA_002292215.1 Glaciecola sp. UBA983
CTGGATATATTCGTTTTTGCGATAGAGCCAAGCACTGCGTCAATATGCTTGGGCGCCAATCCATAGCCGGGTCGAATACTTTTTACATTATCCGCTGTAAACCTCTCCCCTACCTTGATGTCCTTGACGACATACAATGAACGACGAAATATACTATTACCTTGTTCACTGGATTGACGAGAA
>DBBN01000110.1 GCA_002292215.1 Glaciecola sp. UBA983
ATTGCTTTTGCTTTTCTTCTTTGATCTTGATTAACTTTTTTTATATCTACATTAAAAATTTGGCTTGCAGTGAGTGAATGAATATCTTCATTATTTTTGAAAGCTTTTTTTAAACCTTTAACATCTGCTAGATCTGCTAAAATTCTCATCTCAATTTGATTATAATCTGCAGAAATTAAAACATGATCTTTTTTAGCTATAAAGGCTTTTCTAATATCCTTGCCATCTTCAGATTTAATTGGAATATTTTGTAAATTAGGATCGGTTGACGACAATCGCCCTGTGGCAGCAATAGCTTGCTGATACGAGGTATGAACTCGTCCTGTGCGATGATCGATCATCTTGGGTAACTTATCAGTATACGTATTTTTAAGTTTACTTAAGCCCCTAAATTCCATAATCGCTTTAGGTAGTGGATAGTTAAGCGCAAGCTCTTGTAACACTTCTTCAGCCGTCGAAGGGGCGCCTTTAGGCGTTTTCTTTAACACGGGTAAATTCATTTTTTCAAATAAAATGGTTTGTAATTGTTTCGGAGAACCTAAGTTAAAGGCCTCTCCAGCCATTTCATGCACGTCTTTTTCTAGTGCAACAATTCGTTCAGCCAGAGATTGTGATTGCTGGAGAAGTTGTTGTGAATCAATTAACACACCGGTTTGCTCCATCCGCGATAATACTTGCGATAACGGTACTTCGAGTTCACTCACCACATTAGCCAGTTCCGGCTGGGCGACTAATTGTGGCCACAACACCACATGTAAACGAAACGTCACTTCGGTGTCTTCTGCTGCGTAAGGCACTGCTTCATCGAGAGCGATTTGATTAAAGGTGAGTTGCTTAGCCCCTTTACCAGCAATAGTTTCAAAATCAATCTTTTGATGCCCTAAGTAATGTTCAGACAGTGCATCCAGATTATGTTTGTTACTAACACTGTTTAGCACATAGGACTCAAGCATCGTGTCATAAGCGACGCCATTGAGCGTGATGCCGTGATTAGCAAGGACATTTTTATCATACTTAATGTTGTGGCCAATTTTTTGTGCTTTGGTGTTTTCTAAGAGGGGCTTACATTGTGCTAAGACCCATTCACGATCAAGCTGTTCTGGCGCATCCGGGTAATCATGTGCCAATGGAATGTAACAGGCTTCTCCAAGGCCAACGCAGAGCGAAAACCCAACAATTTGAGCCTCCATATAATGTGCGCTAGTGGTTTGAATATTCATAGCAAATAAAGCAGCGTTACGACATTTTTCTAACCAGGTGAATAATGCTGCTTCAGTTAATACAAGCTCATAATGATCGCGGTTAACCGGAGGCATTGCTGCGGTGACAACATTAGCTGGCACTGAGGGCATATCGTCGTTTACGGCGGCTTCAGTTGAAGTTACACCCGCTGCTATGGGGGCTGATTTTTGTGACGCTGACATTGCTGGAGCTGCTGCTTTAGCAAACGTTTCTCCGGTGATCTCGCTGTACCAACGTTTAAATTCATAGGTTTGAAATAGCTCAGCTAAGGCATCTTTATCCGGTGCTTGAATGTTCAGCTCATCGGGTGAATATTCTAAAGGTAGATCAATCACAATAGTTGCCAACTCATAGGATAAGCGGGCATTCAACTCATGTTCTTGCATTTTTTTAGCCATGGTTTTGGCACCACGAAAATCCAAACTAGCGATTTTATCAAGATTGTTATAAATCGCATCAACCCCACCAATGCCTTGCAATAGACCTAGTGCGGATTTATCTCCGACACCAGGCACACCAGGAATATTATCAACTTTGTCACCTTTTAACGCTAAGAAATCAATGATCAGCTCCGGTCCCACACCAAATTTTTCAAGTACTCCTGGCACATCCATTAAGGTATTATTCATGGTATTGATTAAGGTCACATGGCTATCCACCAACTGCGCCATATCTTTATCACCGGTACTAACTAATGAGCGCATCCCTAACGCAGTCGCGCGCTTTGTTAATGTACCAATGACGTCATCTGCCTCAACATTTGGCTCAACAATTAAGGGCAACCCCATTGCTTTAATGATGGTATGCAATGGTGCTATTTGTGAGCGAAGTTCATCAGGCATCGGAGGACGGTTGGCTTTGTACTCCGGATAAATATCATCCCGAAAGGTTTTACCTTTCGCATCGAAAACCACCGCAATATGAGTAGGGTCATAGGTTCGTAGTAGACTTTTGAGCATATTGATCACGCCATAGATGGCATGCGTGGCTTGTCCTTGTGAATTTGACATCGGAGGCATGCCATGGAAAGCACGGAATAAATAAGATGAACCATCAACTAAGACAAACGGCGGTGGAGTAATTTCAGACATGTGGATTTCTTTTTTTAATTTATACGATACAAGGATGCCATAGCAGATAAACATTGGCTATAGCACAATAAAAATAAACTAATAAGCTGTGGATAAGTTTGTGGTTAACTGTTTATAACAGGCAAACAAAAAAGACCAAAATGGTCATGAAAATTAAAGAATAGAGAGGTTCAGTCCTTTGAAAAATAATTGCGAAAAGAGGCGTAATTATTGTTGTTACCGTTAAATAGTAGAATTAAACGAGGTGTAAAATTAAGCAATTTCCTATCACTTAATCTATAAATTTAACACAGATTATAAAAAAAGAAAGCGCTAACATTAAAAATACGTTACTAAAAACGCGAAGTGGTTATTTTTCCTAAATAAATTTATTTTTCACTTTAGATTTTGGGCGAACAAGCACATAATGAATAAAACTCATCAGACAATTTTTTATGCAGTATCAAGCTATTATTCGGATATTAGGGCTCCTTGTCGCACTTTTTAGTGTCACGATGATTCTGCCTGTATTCGTTTCTTTGATTTACCAAGATGGTAGTGGTTTACCGTTTGTTCTTGCGTTTTTGACTTGTATTATCACCGGTATTGCATTCTGGTATCCCAACCGACACTTCAAACGCGATCTGCGTGCCAAAGAAGGGTTTTTAATTGTAGCTTTGTTTTGGCTGGTACTGGCGAGTTTTGGTGCCATTCCTTTTATCTTCTTAGAACAACCAAACATGTCCATTACGGATGCATTCTTTGAGTCATTTTCAGGGTTAACGACTACGGGTGCGACGGTTATCGAAGGGATCGAGTTTTTACCTAAATCCATGCAGTTTTATCGCCAGCAACTCCAATGGCTCGGTGGGATGGGGATCATTGTTCTCGCTGTTGCTATCTTACCTTTATTAGGGGTCGGGGGCATGCAGCTATATCGCGCAGAAACTCCAGGTCCGGTGAAAGATTCCAAAATGACACCTCGGATTGCCGAAACAGCAAAACAGTTGTGGTTCATTTATCTAGGTTTGACCATTGCCTGTGCCGCGGCTTACTGGCTTGGCGGTATGGATGTATTTAATGCTATTTGTCACTCTTTCTCGACCATTGCGATTGGTGGGTTTTCAACCCATGATACCAGTTTGGGTTATTACAATTCACCCGTCATTAACATCATTTGTGTTGTATTTTTGTGGATTGCTGCGTTAAATTTTGCGCTGCATTTTGCCGCGGCTTCAGGTCGAAACTTAAAGGGCTACTGGCGTGATCCAGAATTTAAAGCTTTTTTGGTGATTCAATTTGCACTCATCGCAATTTGCTTTCTTGTACTGGTCCATTATGATTATTATGACACGGCAGAAATTGCTTTAGATCAAGCGATGTTTCAAGCGGTGTCTATTAGTACAACCGCAGGATTTGCGACGACCGACTTTTCGGCTTGGCCGGTGTTTTTACCTATATTGTTGATTTTTTCCAGCTTTATTGGCGGGTGTGCGGGTTCTACGGGAGGAGGGTTAAAAGTCATTCGCGTATTTTTGTTATTTTTACAAGGTAAGCGTGAAATTGACCGCTTAATCCATCCCAAAGCGGTGTATTCGGTTAAACTCGGCGATCGTGCTATGCCTGACCGTGTGGTAGAGGCGGTATGGGGATTTTTTGCTGCATATGCAATTGTATTTGTTATCATTATGCTGGCACTATTAGGCACGGGTATGGACGACATCACGGCATTTACGGCAACGGCTGCAACCTTAAATAACCTCGGACCTGGTTTAGGTGATGTAGCAGGCACTTATGCGTCCGTTTCGGATAGCGGTAAATGGATATTGGTGATCGCTATGTTATTCGGACGATTAGAAGTCTTTTCTTTATTAGTGCTGTTTTCGCCAACCTTCTGGCGCAGCTAACACAAGGTTCTTATAGCTCAGTTAGCCAAAGAAAAATGCACTAGGTTGAAACAGCTTTTCTACTTCAGAGATATATTTTTTATCAACTAAAAACAAAATCACATGATCATCTGCTTCAATTACCGTATCGGAATGTGCAATGATAACTTGTTCTTGACGAACAATCGCACCGATGGTGGTACCTGGTGGTAATTTGATGTCTTTAATCATTTTACTGACTACTTTTGAGGTGTTTTTATCACCGTGTGCAATTGCCTCTATTGCTTCGGCAGCACCTCGACGTAATGAGTAAACATTCACTATATCACCACGACGCACGTGGGTTAACAATGCTGATATAGTGGCTTGTTGCGGAGAAAAAGCAATGTCGATCTCACCACCTTGCACCAAATCAACATAGGCAGAGCGCTGGATCAGTACCATTACTTTTTGAGCGCCAAGGCGTTTGGCTAGCATCGCTGACATGATGTTGGCTTCATCGTCATTCGTTACTGCAATAAACGCATCCACTTGCTGCACATTTTCTTCGGTTAATAAATCAGAATCAGAGGCATCACCATTAAATACAATGGTATTATCAAGATGGGCGGATAAATATTTAGCGCGTTCAGGATCAAATTCAATGAGTTTGACATTGTGTTTATGCTCTAAACGTTTAGCTAAACCAGCGCCAATTAATCCGCCGCCGGCAATCATAATACGTTTATAACTGGATTCGAGCTTTTGCAGCTCACTCATCACAGCACGTATATGTTTGGTTGCGGCAATAAAGAAAACTTCATCATCCGCTTCAATTACCGTCGTACCTAAAGGTCGAATAGGGCGGCCGCGCCGATAGATGGCTGCCACTCGAGTTTCTACGTTAGGCATATGCAGTTTTAATGCAGACAGAGCGTGGCCAACTAATAAACCACCGTAATATGCTTTTACTGCAACCAATGATGCTTTACCATCTGCAAATTCAACCACTTGCAGTGCACCAGGATAATCGATTAAACGTTTAATTGATTTGGTAACCAGTTGCTCTGGGGCAATTAAGTGATCGACCGGAATATCTTGGTGACCGTAGAGTTTTTCTTGATATAAAATGTATTGTTCAGAGCGGATACGTGCAATTTTAGTCGGTGTCTTATATAAAGTATAAGCGACCTGGCAAGCCATCATGTTGGATTCATCAGAGTTGGTGACGGCAATTAGCATGTCCGCGTTTTCGGCGCCGGCCTTTTGTAATACGTCCGGATGGGATCCGATCCCTTGAACGACTTGAATATCCAAGCGGTCTTGCAAGTTACGCAACGTATCTCCATCAGAGTCAATAACGGTAATGTCATTGCGTTCTCCAACGAGGTTTTCTGCGAGGGTTCCGCCTACTTGTCCAGCACCTATGATGATAATTTTCATGTCACGCTTCTCTTATTATTTACGACTGCGCGGGTTTGTGTAACAGCGCGTAATAAAACCCGTCCATATTGCCGTTGCCAGGCAGAATTTGCAGACCGATAGCGTTAGTTGCTGTGCTGACAGAGTGTAATTCTGGTGGTAACGCTATTATTTCAGCTTCAGGATGCTGTTCAATAAATGCTTGTATTTGTTGTGCATTTTCTTCTGGGAAAATAGAGCAGGTTGCATAAAGTAACTTACCACCTGGTTTTAATATTTGCCACATTTGCTGTAATAATTGTGCTTGGATAGCGACTAAAGGCGCAATATCAGATGCTTGGCGTAACCAGCGAATGTCAGGATGACGACGAATAACACCCGTTGCAGAGCAAGGCGCATCAAGTAAAATGCGATCAAATAACTCACCGTTATGCCAGCCCTCAACTTCTTGAGCTTCGGCACAGATTAAGGTGGCGTGATGATTTAAGCGTGCTAAGTTTTCTTCAACACGCACTAATCGATGCGCATCGCTATCAATGGCTACGCATTCTTTAAGGTCGGGTTGAGTGGCAAGGATATGTGCTGTTTTACCCCCCGGTGCAGCACAACAATCTAAGACGCGCTGGTGTGGTTGTAAATCTAATAAATGGGCGGCAAGCTGGGCTGCACCATCTTGTACCGAAAACCAACCTTCGTCATAGCCAGGAAAACGCGTAACATCACCGCTGCGAGTACACATAACGGCATCAGGGTGGATTGCACTGAGTTGTGCTTCAATTTGCATCTCTTCTAATTTAGCTAAAAACTCAGCTGTACTTATATGTGCTTGATTGATACGCAGCCATAATGGTGCTTTTTCGTTACTTACTTGGAGTATGTCTGACGCCTGTTCAGGGTAATTTGCTTGAATTGACTTATAGATCCAATTCGGCATGCCTGCTTGTGCTGCTAAGCTGTCAGGTAAAGTTTCACCAACATTTTCACGAATAAAAGTACGTAAGATTGCATTGATTAAGGCTTTTAAAGTGGTGCCTTTTAATAAATCTGCAGCGCCGACGGTTTCGCTGACGGCTGCATGTTCTGACACGCGACTATAGGCTAGTTGATATAAGCCTAATAGTATTAAGTGTTCGAGAATTTTTTTACGACCCTTGAGAGGTTTATCTAATAATCCACGGAGCCAAAACTGTAGAATAGGTAACGTACGTAAACAGCCAAAGACCATTTCTTGTAACCAAGCTCGATCGCGCCCTTCATAATCCGGTAAACGTTGACCTAGGGCTTGTTTGGATGACATGCCTTTTTCTAAAATTTGAAATAATACCCAAGCGGCATCGGCGCGTAATTGTTGACCTAAAGGTGTACTCATTATAATTCTGCCGTTGCGGTTGATGATGATAAAATACGTCCAGGTGTAAACCAGCTTGCTCGTGCGTTAATAATGTCACTAATTGGCATCGCTTTTTTACCTGGAATTTGGCATTGTGTTATGACCAGTGCACCATTCGAGGTTGCTATAGCTAGTCCTTGTTTTGTAGCACGAATAATCTGCCCTGGCGATAAATTAGATGTGTCTTGGTCTGTGTCTATATGTGCTAACCAAACCTTGATATTCTGTACTTTGCCGTGTTCATCTTCGAGGGTGAAAAAAGCAACGGGCCATGGATTAAATGCGCGGACATTTCGTTCGAGCTGTTCCGCAGATAAATGCCAATTAATGTGCGCTTCGTCTTTGCTTAGTTTTTTCGCATAATTAGCTTGTGCATCATCTTGCTGTTCCGGTAAAAATGTGGCGAAATCATTGACCACATGCACTAATGCTTGAGGACCTTGTTGTGCTAGTTTTTGGTACAGGCTAGTGCTTGTGTCGTCAGCTGCAATTGGCAATTGAGTTTTGTACAGCATTGCGCCGGTATCTAAGCCGATATCCATTTGCATAATGGTCACACCTGTTGCGACATCACCAGCCCAAATAGCTCGTTGGATCGGAGCGGCTCCGCGCCAGCGTGGTAGTAATGATCCGTGTACATTAATGCAACCTAAGCGTGGAGAGTCGAGTACGACTTGCGGTAAAAGTAGACCATAAGCAACCACTATCATTAAGTCTGCGTTCAACGCGGCTAATTTAGCCTGCGTCTCTGGACTACGAAAGTTTTCTGGTTGCAGCACGGGAATGGCATGCGTTAATGCGAGTGTTTTTACAGCACTAGGGGTCAGCTTTTTACCCCGGCCAGCCGGTCTGTCAGGTTGAGTGTAGACTGCAACTATGTTGTGTTCCGTAGTCAACAGTGCCGCTAAGTGATCAGCGGCAAACTCTGGCGTACCAGCAAATATAATGTTTAATGGGGTGCTCAACGCAATACCTATTTTATTGTGGAGTGTAAGATTATGCTTTGGTGGCTAATCGCGCTTCTTTTTCAAGCTTTTTCATTATTCGTTGGCGCTTTAGTCCTGACAAATAATCAACAAATAACTTACCTTGCAAATGGTCCATTTCATGTTGGATGCACACGGCTAATAAGCCTTCTGCTTCTAAGGTGAACTCAGTACCATGTTCGTTGTGGGCTGTAACTTTAACCCATTCTGCACGTTCTACTTTTGCGTAGTTATTGGGGACCGATAAACACCCTTCTTCGTTGATTTTTGTACCGCGTTGTTCAACTATTTTAGGGTTAATAAATACCATAGGTGCATCTTGTTTATCCGATACGTCCATAACGATAACTTGTTGGTGCACGTCGACTTGCGTTGCGGCGAGGCCGACACCGCTTTCTGCTTGCATCGTTGCAAACATATCCGCGACTAATACACGAATACTGTCATCAATGTTAGTTACTGGTTGCGCCTTCGTGCGCAAGCGTTCATCCGGAAATGTAAGGACGTTTAAAACGGGCATATTGTTCTTCCATACTGGTTAAAAGTATTATTTTTGATACCTAGCTATGGAAAACTGGACCATACAGGTATGCATTATCGTCTATTCTACCTTTAAAGTTAGCAATATGCATAATTTTAGGGGGAATAATGGCGGATACTGACAAAAAACTGATAAACGAAACCGGAGGTTTACAAGTGAATTTGATAATTAATTCTTTGTGCACCTGTATGTTTGTTGGATTGCTACTATTTATGGCGCCTGCAGCGTTTGCCAAAGGTGACATTATTCAGTTTAGAACCGATGCCCCAAGTGAGCATGTTGTGGTGAAAGGCGATACGTTATGGGATATTTCGGAGACATTTTTATTTGATCCCTGGTTGTGGCCTGAAGTGTGGCGAGCCAACCCTGAAATTCACAATCCTCATTTAATTTACCCTGGTGATGTGATTACGTTGGTATATCAAGATGGAAAACCAACCCTCATGCTCTCACGCGTTCCACAAAAACCTATTATTGCATTATCTCCACAGGGAATTAAACATCTCAAACCTGCGATTGATCTTATCAATTGGGCTGCGGTTGAGCCCTTTCTTAGTCATGATCAAGTGCTCAGTACTGCGAGCATAAACAATGGCATGATGGTGATCGGCAATCCGCAACAATTGACTAGGTTGACTTCGCAGCAATTGATCTTGGCCAACTATGCACCGGATCAAAAAGGTGAAAATAATCAGCGAAACTGGTCCAAGGGTCAGTATGCAGTCGTGCACAAACAACATACGATTTATGACATGCAAGGCGCTGCGCTGGGTATCCATGTAAAGCATGTCGCTGATGCTCAATTTCAACCTATACGATCACGACAGCATGCCGCGGATAGCAATAATTCAGTGGCGAAAGTGTTTAAAGTTACTGATTCAAAGCAAGAAATTATACTTGGCGATAGCATTGTACCTAAGCCATCTTCATTGGATCTGTCTAGCGTGACATTAACAGTTGCAGATTCTCAACAGGGTTATATTGTCGGGGGCGTATCGACTCGAACGCGTTGGAGTAGAAGTGATGTAGTGGTCATGGATGTCGGTCAGCAGCAGACCAAGCCGGGAATGGTATTTGGTATTTACGCACCGGATAGAACACTAACTTATTCAGGTACAACCTATTCGCAACCACAGATGAAGCAGGGCGATTTAGTCGTAATCGCAACATTTGCAACGACAAGTTTTGGTGTGATAGTGAATGCCAATTCAGCGATTCAACGAGGAGCACAATTACGCGCTCCTTAAATTAAGGTTCTATAAGGGGATATATGCAAGGATTAGCACCATTATATGCGTTATTACAGTGTACTGGTATCAGTACAATTACCTGTTTTAAATTAGCTGATTATCTCAGTTGTGAGTTATCGCAAATACCTTCTCAACCGATTGCTAATTTACTCGGTGCGGGATTAACGAGGGCGCAAATAGCCCAGTTGCGCGCAGATTATACTCAGCCTATTGAGCGTTTATACGCTTGGCAAGCTCAAGCCAACGACATTGATCGGCACATTATATTGTGTACTGACGAGCATTACCCACAGACCTTGTTGCAAGTGAGCGATAGACCGCTACTATTATTTGCCGAGGGAAATATTGAATTGCTGGCTTGTCATCAGATAGCCATCGTCGGTGCGAGGCGGGCGAGTGAAATTGGCAAGCAGCAAGCCCATAATTTTGCACAACAGCTAGCCTTAAGGCATTGGGTAATAACTTCTGGATTAGCGCAAGGAATAGACGCGCAAGCTCATCGTGGTGCGTTAAGTGCACAAGGAGGTACCATTGCTGTGTTAGGTCATGGACACCAACATACGTATCCAAAGCATCATTGTGTGCTGCGCGACCAAATACTCAAAGCGAAGGGCTGTGTAGTGAGTGAATTTTTACCGCATCAACCTCCCAAGCCAACCAATTTTCCTAAACGAAATCGTATTATCAGCGGTTTGTCGATGGGCACATTTGTGGTGGAAGCACAGCATAAATCAGGATCGTTGATTACCGCAAATCAAGCATTGAATGAAAATCGCACAGTGTTTGCAATGCCAGGACGAATTGATGATGTCAATGTCAGTGGTTGTCATGCGTTAATCAAACAAGGTGCGCTGCTGGTTGATCATGTGGATGATATCGATTTGTATTTCACGGATCTTGAAAAACCAAATTCCTGCCCAATATCCAATAACAATAATAAATATTCTCAAGAAAACTTGTCACATTCCGATTTGTTAGATAGTGTAGGTTTTGAAATTACAGCAATTGACACTATCGCTGCACATTCAAACTTGCCATTACCACAATTATTGGCAAAGTTATTAGAATATGAGCTTAGAGGCAAAGTCGCAGCGGTATCTGGCGGCTATATAAAACTCAGAGGAGATAATTATGTTTGATATCCTCATGTACTTGTTTGAAACGTTAATTCATAACGAGTCGGATTTTCATGTTGATCAAGAAGCGCTCACCGATGAACTGGTGTTAGCAGGTTTTCATTTGGATGAAATATACAAAGCTCTCAAATGGCTTGAGAAACTTGCGGCGTTACAGGAAACTGACCATAAACCTTATTTAACTGAAGGGGCATTCTCTGCGGTCAATCGAGTCTATATAGAGCCTGAACTTGCTGTGTTAGATGTTGAGGCACGCGGTTTTATTATGTTCCTTGAGCAGATTAATGTGCTTGATAGTTCAACCCGTGAAATGGTCATTGATCGAGTGATGGAAATTGACAGCAAAGAATTTTGCTTAGAAGATTTAAAGTGGGTGGTGTTAATGGTGCTATTTAATGTGCCTGGTAAAGAAACCGCGTACGCGCAAATGGAAAATCTTATTTTCGAAATGCCGGATGGTCCACTCCACTAATGGCCAAAATTGATGGTTCACTCTTTTCTTCGGATAAACAAGTTAGCGCTGAAGCTATACATGAAGCCTATGGTGATTGCCCTCAATGTCAACAGCCATTAGCTATTAGATATGCAAACAAATCTGCATTTTTAGGATGCAGTACTTACCCAGCATGCGATTATCGCAAGTCATTGACCGATAATGCCATTACGACTATCAAAGTTATGCATGACACCCCTTGTCCACAATGTGATCAAACACTTGCGATCAAAAAAGGTCGATATGGTTTGTTTGTTGGGTGTGTGGACTTTCCTGTTTGTAATTATATAGGTTCAATTAAAGAACAAACAGATACCCAAGTAACGTGTCCTGAATGTAAGCAAGGACATCTGTTAGAAAAAACCAACAAATACGGCAAAAAATTCTATTCGTGTAACCATTACCCAGCATGCAAGTTTGTATTGAATGACAAGCCGGTGGCTCATGTTTGTCCCGATTGCTCTTCACCTGTTATGATCCAAAAATCAGTTCCTACCTTAATATGTGTTAAACCTAAATGTTCTGGCACTGTTGAATTATGAGTATTACCCTATCTGAACCTACGGCATTAACAACTCCCGCTTTATCGGATGTTTTCATGGTTGATTTTGTTAGCGCATTTCTCCAAGGCGAAGTCCTAGCTTACCCCACGGAAGCGGTGTTTGGGTTAGGCTGTGATCCTGATAATCAAGCAGCGGTAGAAAAAGTACTTGCGATTAAAACTCGCCCACAAGATAAAGGGCTGATTTTAATTGCCGCAACGATAGAGCAACTTTATCCTTACATTGATATAACTAGCCTCGATGAGGTCATGCTTGCTCGAGTTACTGCGACATGGCCGGGTCCGTTTACTTGGATCATGCCTAAAGCGGCGCATACACCTGATTATTTGACTGGTGGCAGAAAGACGATTGCCGTAAGAGTTAGCGCTCATCCCACGGTGATTCAATTATGTCACGCGGTCAATAAACCCTTAGTATCGACGTCAGCTAACCCCAGTGGTGCGGAACCCGCACGCAGTATTGCGCAGGTCAACACGTATTTTGGACGGACAGTTTTTGCAATTGATGGCGAAGTGGATCACAATGCGCACCCTAGTAAAATTCAAGATGCAGTGACTGGACAAGTACTGCGAGGATAAATAGCATGAACGGCGAAATCCCCTCCAATGACAAGATTGAACAGGTCAAAGCGTTTCTTCTCAAACTCCAAGATAACATTTGTCAGACCTTAGAGTTAAGTGATGGTAAGGCGCGCTTTATTGAGGATAACTGGGAGCGTGAACAAGGGGGCGGTGGTCGTACTCGCGTTATGACGAATGGGGCGGTCATTGAGCAAGGTGGCGTGAATTTTTCACATGTTTATGGGGAGCAAATGCCTGCTTCTGCGACAGCCGCTAGACCTGAATTAGCCGGACGCCGTTTTCAAGCAATGGGTGTTTCACTCGTGATCCACCCACACAATCCTTACATCCCAACGTCACATGCTAATGTCCGTTTCTTTATTGCTGAAAAAGACGGCGAAGAGCCTATTTGGTGGTTTGGTGGTGGATTTGATTTAACGCCGTTCTTTCCATTCAAAGAAGATGTTGTCCATTGGCATACTGTGGCAAACCAACTGTGCGAACCATTTGGCGAAGATATGTATCCCAAATACAAAAAATGGTGTGATGATTATTTTTATCTCAAACATCGCAATGAAACGCGTGGAGTTGGGGGCTTATTTTTTGATGACCTCAATGATCCGGATTTTGAAACTGCATTTACATTTATGCAAGCAGTCGGCAATGGGTTTATTGATGCGTATGTGCCGATAGTCGAAAAACGTAAACTAACCGAATATGGTTCGATGGAACGTGATTTTCAGTTGTACCGGCGTGGACGATATGTTGAATTTAATTTGGTATATGATCGTGGCACCTTGTTTGGTTTACAAACCGGTGGGCGTACAGAGTCGATTTTAATGTCAATGCCACCACTGGTTCGTTGGGAATATAACTACGTTCCTGGTGAGCATTCTGCGCAAGGTAAATTAAGCGCGTACTTATCCCCTCAAGATTGGCTTAGTAATGCCTAGTTATTCATAATTGTGTTTATTGATCTAACGCAAAGCTTGGGTGAAAAAATGAAGAGTGCTTCTAGCCCTTTGTTTTAGATCAATATTTTCCCTGCATGATCTCTCTATGATTAACGCAGTTTAATTAATCAAGAGAACACACATGAAAAAAACACTTATTTCTGCCTTAGTGGCAATGACTTTCGCATCTGTTATTTTTGTACCTGCAGCATTAGCCTATGAAAAAGGTGATATTGTTGTTCGTGCTGGTTTTACAACCGTTGCACCGGACGATAGTAGTACTAACATTATGGCCGGTTCCGATTTAGGTTTAGGCGTAAAGGTTGATAGTAATACGCAGCTAGGCTTAAATGTTGCGTATTTTGTGACGGACAAATGGAACGTAGAGTTATTGGCTGCTACCCCATTTAGCCATGATATCAATTTTGGTGCATCAGATCCGTTAGGTACAGGTGATCAAGTGGGTAAAACCAAGCATTTACCGCCTACGATTACCGCAAACTACTTTTTTAACGATCCATCAGCTAAATTCCAACCTTATGTGGGAGTCGGTGTGAACTATACGGTCTTTTTTGATGAAGAGTTTACCGGTGCAAACGCTGAGGCTGGATTAACCGATTTAGATTTAGATTCATCTTTTGGTTTATCAGCACAAGTTGGTGCCGATTATGACATTGGTGATGGTGTGGGTATTAACGCGTCTGTTCGTTACATTAATATTGAAACTGATGCGACATTTAATCTAGGTGAAACAGCTGGAACTATCGATAAAGTAACGATTGATCCTTGGGTTTACACCGTCTCGATTGCTTACAAGTTCTAAACGTTATACATAGAGTAAAAGTTACCGCCCTTCAAAAACCGCACGCATGTAATGATATAAAATATCGTTCAGGAGTTTGAAGGGTTTTTCTGTGGTCCTCTTATCTACTTGCTTGAGTTTACTGCTGTTGCTGCGACGGGCATATTGGCTCAACACTGTTAATCATATGCTCAGCTAAGTCATCAAATGCTTGGTGCAACGCAGCAACCACTTCTGGATTATCAATACATTGTGTCAGCGCTTTATCCATACAATACATCCACTGCGTTTTTAATTTCGGTGATACAGTAAAAGGGGCATGACGCTTGCGTAGGCGAGGGTGTCCGTACTTGTTTGCAAATAACGGTGGACCACCTAACCAACCAGATAAAAACTCGTAAAATTTTTCTCGGACATTATCTAAAGGTAGTGGATGGATCGCAAGCAACTCCTGTACTTGAGGATCCTGTTCCATTATGTCATAGAAAGTGTTGGCCAATTCTCTTGTGCCGTTAATTTCACCTATTAATTGATACACACTTTGGTTATGATTCATTTTTCTGCTATTTCTCATTGGAAGTTTGGTTGTTATCCAAGTAAGGATTGATTTCATGCAATATTTCGCTGTTTTTGGTAATCCCATCGCGCAAAGCAAGTCACCCGTCATACATCAGATGTTTGCTAAACAAGTAAAAATTAACATTGAATATACCGCGATTTTAGCACCTCTTGATGGATTTGAAAGCGCGGTGAATGAATTTTTAGCTCAACCTCATCATATAGGGGCTAATGTTACTATGCCATTTAAGCATGAAGCATTTGCTATGTGTGATGTATTGACCGACGAGGCACAATCCGCACAAGCCGTTAATACATTATACAAAACATCTGAGGGGTTGCTCGGGCATAACACGGATGGGCTGGGTTTGGTGCAAGATCTGATGCGTCAGCAAGTCGTCCTTAAAGGTAAACGAATATTAATCATAGGGGCCGGTGGAGCGGCAAAAGGTGTTGTTGCACCGTTATTTGCTCAGGGTATAGACTCAGTGCATATTATTAATCGCAATGTTAAACGAGCCAAAGAGCTAACGGATCAATATCTCACGTTACAC
This sequence comes from Glaciecola sp. UBA983, assembly GCA_002292215.1. Taxonomy (GTDB): domain Bacteria; phylum Pseudomonadota; class Gammaproteobacteria; order Enterobacterales; family Alteromonadaceae; genus Opacimonas. The sequence goes on from DBBN01000110.1 coordinate 15,386, forward strand.
CCGCAATGGAAATTAACGGCAGGGAGTTTTGAAAGTGTTAAGTATGATCATTATGATGTCATAATAAACGCGACAAGCTTAAGTATGTCAGGGCAAGTGCCTGCACTGTCAAATCACATCTATAAAGAAGCTAGTTGTATCTATGACATGGTTTATCTTAAAGAACCAACCGCTTTTTTAACTCATGCTTACAAACAGGGTAATCGGCATTTGAGTGACGGATTAGGCATGCTAGTCGGACAGGCAGCAAAAAGCTTTGAGCTATGGACGGGGCAGGTCGTCGACACCACCCCTGTACTGCAAGTATTGAGAGCGCAATTATAAGTATCGCGGATCACGTCTATTTGAGCATCGCTAGATATTCATCTTTAAGAATGACGTAATTGATGGCGGATTGAGATAAGAAGTCTCGTTCGCCTTGATTAAGTTCGCGCATTTGCTTAATCGGATTGCCAACATATAAATAACCACTCTTTAAGGTTTTATTTGGTGGTACGACAGATCCTGCACCAATAAATACATCATCTTCTACTATTACACCATCCATAACTACTGAACCCATACCAACTAAAATACGGTCACCCATAGTACAGCCATGCAACATGCATTGGTGACCTACTGTGACATCTGTACCTATTATAAGTGGAAAGCCTGCCGGATTATGTACGGACTTGCGGGTAACATGTAAGATGGTTCCGTCTTGTATATTGGTACGTGCGCCAATCTGTATATGATTAACATCACCACGGGCTGCGACCAATGGCCAAATACTGACATCATCAGCTAAATGGATTTTTCCATATAGTACGGCACTATCTTCTATAAATACGTTGTGACCAAGGGTTGGGGTTATTCCTTTATAAGCTTTAATGGGCATATATTGTCCTGTTATGTTAACTCTATGTGTGTATTGTAAAAGAAACGGTGCTAAACGGGTAATATTTCAACTAAAAAGAATAAATATCACTTTATTTCAATTTTATTACTATACTGTGTTGACGCGCAGAATTAAGTCTGTAAAATGCGCTCCTCGCTTGAGGGAACAGCAGCTAGTTGGCAACAACGAAGCCAGAGCCATCAAGTGTTTGAAGATGTTTTAGTTGAGTGATTTATTAATAAAACTTCAAAT
>DBBN01000113.1 GCA_002292215.1 Glaciecola sp. UBA983
GATGAGTTTTGAAAGCGCCACTATCGCGTCATTAACTGCCACGCCGTGGCATCCGGAATTTAATGCTGAGGCTAGTCAAGATAAGCAAACGTTGACCCATGCAGGCTTGGATTTTGAAATTTATCAAGTAGCGTATTCTGCCGAAGAGGGCGAGTTAGTCGGGTTTCAAAATAAACTCTATGCCCAGGAGCGCTGGACCTTAGTGGATACATCTTCACTCGATTTTGATAATGGCTTGAGCGTCTTAAAACAAGATGTCATTTCGGTTCGTTCCGAAAAGCGTGATATTTATTTTGCTTACTGGTTTGACGATAAATTTTATACCAGTAAAACACGAGTAAAACTGGCTCAAACCTTTGCTTTACTGTTACATCAATCAGGTGAAATGCGCATGTTAGCCTTGAGTGTTGAATCACCTAAAGATAGTCAAATTACCCGACAGCAACAAGCATTAATTAAGTCTGTGTTTGCTGAGTTTGCGAATAACGCAGGCCAGCTCGATAACATTACCAGCCAAGTAAAGAGAGAATACTAATGGCTATTTTATTTATTACTCAACGTGTGCCATATCCCCCTAACAAGGGAGAAAAGTTACGAACATATCACCAGATTAAGCATTTATTGGATAAGGGTTATGGTATTACGGTTGCTTGTCCTATTGCTGATAAACAAGAAGCTGAGTACGCTCAAGCACTCACAGATAAATTAGGAGTCGAAGTGATCAGTGCGCCACTTCGCAATACGGCGTTATCTTATGTATCTGCAATATTAACAGGCCAGTCGTTGAGTGAGGCTAAGTTTTATTCAGCGCAATTAACGTCTCTTATACATCAAGCGTTAATTAGCCAAAACTACACTGCAATTATTTGTAGCGCCTCTAGTTTGGCACAATATATATGGGATCTTCCATCGGCTTTGGCAAACTCGATGAGTTGTATCAAAGTGATGGATTTTATGGATCTAGATTCGGATAAATGGGCACAATATGCAACTAAAGCGCCGTGGCCGATGTCTTGGGTTTATAGTCGTGAAGCCGAAAAAGTCAAACAACTCGAACAGCGTGTGGTTGATCACTTTGACCGCTCGTTTTTTATCTCACAAAAAGAAGTCGATTTATTTGAAAGTCAAAATCCACATCTAATTCAACGTCGAGTGCTCGCAATAGGTAATGGCATCGAAACAGAATATTTTTCACCCAAACCGATTCAAGAAAAGCAGGCTTTGGAGACCTATTTATTTGTAGGGGTGATGGATTACAAACCCAATATCGACGCAGTGTTATGGTTTTGTGAGTACGTTTGGCCGAGTATTTTGCGACGTACTCCACATGTAAGATTTGTGATTGCTGGGATGTCACCCAGCAAAGTCATCAAAGACTTGGCTAAGCAACCTTCGATTCAAGTAACGGGATTTGTGGACAATATTTTACCGTATTTTCATCAAGCAGATGTCTTTGTGGCGCCGTTTCAAATTGCACGAGGAGTACAAAATAAAGTATTACAGGCTATGGCGTGTGGTATCCCCGTCATCACAAGCTCATTAGGTGCCGAAGGGATTGAGGCGGTTCATCAAAAAGAGTTATTAATTGCTAATAATACCAATCAGTATATGGAAATTATTGAACAGTTGACCGATCCTAGACGTTATCAAGTAGTGGCAAATGCTGCAATTGCGCGTATTGAAATGGATTATTCTTGGGATGGACAGCTTAAGTTATTAAACCAGTTAGTTACACCTGAAGAGAGTCCTTTAGTCGATATTGCAAATGCTACCGGCTCAAATCCATCAACCGATTCACATACAAACACATCAACTCCAGGTCAATGTGCATGAAAGCCTTAGTCCGTGCAGCATTTATCATCACCGCGCTACCTTTAGTTATCTTATTTAGGTTGCTTGCAATGGTATGTCAACGCGATGCAATCTGGCAAAGTGTTATGCAGTTCTTGAGCTTGTTACCCGGGAAAATAGGCTGTTATCAACGGGTGGCATTTTCTCGATTAACGATGAATGTATGTGCACCTGATGTTGTGATTGGTTTTGGTACGTTATTTTCACATTGTGATACGGATATCAATAGCGGCGTGTATATTGGGCCACAATGCAATATTGGCACGAGTTATATCGGGACTAATACCCTATTAGGTAGTGGAGTACATATTCTAAGTGGTAAACATCAACATAGTTTTTCTGATCCCAATGTGCCAATTAAAGACCAGATAGGGGTATTTGAAAAAATCGCTATTGGCGAAAATTGTTGGATTGGCAACGGGGCTATTATAATGGCAGCGGTAGGCAGCAACAGTATTATTGCCGCAGGCAGTGTCGTCGTGCATGACGTGCCCGATAATGTGATCGTTGGCGGGAATCCGGCAAAAATCATTAGGAGGCTCGATGTTGCTAAACAAGTTTAAAAACATCCTGCTCATATTTTTCTTGATCAGTAGTATTGGGTTTATTGCGATTAGTTATTACGTAATACAAACTGATACGGGGAGATATTACTTCAAAAAGGTCAAAAACAAGATTGTTCCTGAAGAGCGCAATGTTGGGTTTGATACCCCAAAACGAGTAGACAAGTTATTTTCATTAATGCAATTAGAGACCCCTTCCGATCACCTCGTTACGATAGTTAAAAATGTTGATGAAGCCGTCCTTGCCGTAGAATATGCCCGTAAAATAAAAGGAAATGCCACAATTTTGTTCGATGATGGTATTTATGATTTTAGAAAGACGTTAAACATAATCGTACCCAACGTGCACTTTAAAAGCCTGCATCAAGATCCTGAGCGGGTTATTTTTAAAGGATTAGGTAATTTTAAAACCGTTGGCGTGCATAATATTATTAAAGTAGAGCGCTCAGGTTTTGTAATTGATGGGATTACACTAACAGAATCCCCAAATCATTTGATTCAAATTGCTGGCGAGGCGGATGCAGATAATCCGATTATCCGTAATTGTATTTTCCAAGATTCGTATGAACAGATGATAAAAGTGAGTTACGACCTCATTCGTTATCCAGAAAATAGCTCTGATTATGGTCTGCTTGAGAACAATATTTTTCAATACACCAAAGGCGTTGCTGAACATTATTATACGGGTGGCTTAGATTGCATAGCCTGTAAACATTGGACGGTAAAGCGCAACGTATTCAGAGATATTTCCAGCCCCTTTCAATCCACGGCACAATATGCAGTACATTTTTGGACTAATGCGCAAGACAATCAAGTGGTAGAAAACTTATTTGTGAATAATGATCGGGCGATTGGATTTGGTATGATTTTTTCGGCGATCCAAAATCAAAACTTACAGTTTTATAATCAAGGCGGGCTCATTCAACGTAATGTAATTTTTCATAGTGATAGTAATGATAATCATGCGGATGTAGGTATTGGTTTGCATGGTAGTCCGGATACGGTTGTCAAAGACAATATTATCTACTTTGAACATGACTATCCTAATGCGATTGAGGTTCGTGATGTCCTCAGCACAGGCGTCATAATTACTGACAATATCATTAATAAAAAAATACAACTAATTAATGGTGCAACCGTCATCGAAAAAGGCACTAAGCAAATCAAAAAAGAAGATGTTATCAATGGATTGAATAAGATCCTTTTAGATCTAAAGATTAATTCTATATACGAATAATTAGAGGTAAACATGGACGTTGAAGGGTTAGGGAAATTAATCATGGTGGTAGCCCTGATTTTAGTGGTGTTGTTTTATAGTAAAAGTGACTCTGGAGAGTAATATGATTTCAGATATTCTTACTCTTATCATTTTGTTGCTATTTATTATCAAAGGATATAATCGGCCAGATATTGCGATGTGCAGTTTGGTGTGGATCAACGCATATAAGCCACAAGAAACCTCGTTTGGATTTTTGTCCGGTCAGCCACTTTCTATGTTCATGACGCTCTTTTTTTTCGTGGTTTTGTTTACTAATTTTCGAAAAATTCGAGTGCCGTCTTCGTTCATGTATCACTTTTTAGCATTAGGGTTAATGCTGACAATCTCTATTTCAACGTATTTAGCGCAATTTCCTGAAGTCGCATTTATCAAATATGATACTGCGATTAAAACATTGATCGTCACCTACTTAATCCCATTTGTGATAATCACAAAAAAACAAATCGAATTATTTGTCTGGACTGCCGTTATTTCTCTCGCCACTTTTGCTGTGTTTGCTGGTGTAAAATCGTTACTTGGCGGTGGGGGGTACGGTATTGCCCTAATTAGTGGTTCGAGTATGTGGACAGAAGGGAGTATTTTGACTAATCAAATGATTAGTTTAATCCCTGTGTGTTTTTATCTCTATAAATCCTCTGAATTTGCGCAAAGTTCGGTGTTCATCAAGTTATTGGCGTTAGGATATGCATTGTGCTGTGTCTTAACATTAGTCGGGACACAGGCGCGTTCTGGGTTAGTATGTTTAGCTATTTTGTCTATTGCTGGCTGGTTTTATAGCAAGCATAAGGTTCATTTCAGTATTGGGATTTTGATTTTACCTTTACTCATTTTACCTCTAGCACCTGATGCGTGGTTTGAGCGGATGAGTACAATCCAAAGCACTGATAGTATTCAAAGTGAAAAATCAGCGATGGGTCGGGTAATGGTCTGGCGCTGGACGGTTGATTACGTGTCTGATCGCCCTTTCTTTGGTGGCGGTTTTTATTCCTATATGGCCAATTCTGGACAGTTGCAAAGCTACGCAAAAGGCGATGAGGTCCTCATTGATACGGTAGGATATAAAGCGTTTCACAATATTATTTTTGAAGTGCTAGGCGAAAATGGTTATGTCGGACTGTTCTTCTATTTAGGCATGCTATGCTATATATTTTTTTCGAACCTACGCAATGCAAAATCAGCAGACCCCAATATTCAAGGGCTTGCCAGGGCATGTATTGTTTCATTGTTAGTGTATTGTGGCGGCGGTATGTTTGTTAATTACTCGATGTATCCATGGCTTTATTTTGTGTTTGGGATCACCGTTTCATTAAATTATTATCGTGAAAGTCAACAGCTAGAGTCAGCGAATCAATTAACTAATACGCAAACCAAAGAGAAAGAATTGGCTAATCTTCGGATGTCGGATTATTCGCATATCACGCCTAGCAGGCCGTATTAATGAATATCGCTATCGATGGCAGGACCATCTGTCAAAAACAACGTGGTATGCCTATCTATTGTGATAATTTAATTTGGTTTTTGGCTTTATCTCGTTCAGCTGATCAATTTTATATTTTGATCAATAGCGGCTTTGAGCATAATGAGCCCAAAAACGATTATGACCGGCGCTTATCTCGTTTCCGTGCACTAGCAAACATCCATATTGTTGATATTCCATCGGATGGGTTTATGGTATGGGAGCAATGGTTACTGCCTCGTGCAGTCAAGCGTTTGGGGATCGATTTATTACATATGCCCGCAAATCGAATATGTTTAACGACGCGTGTGCCTCAAATCGCTACGATTCATGATGCGATGGAATGGAAAGGGCTACTGTTCCCCAAATTTGCTCTTTCTAAGATGCGAGGTTGGGTTTACTCCGTTCGAAAATATCTATATGTGTATTTACAGTACACCGTTGGTTTGAAGAGACTCAAGCACATTGTTACGATTTCAGGCTACTCCCAAGCAGATATTGTGGCAAGTTTTCCTGCTACGAGGGATAAAATTTCTTATGTGTATCACGGTTTACCTGAGATGTTTGCTAATCTATCTGAACCGCTACCACTTGCGGCAAGAAAGCATGTACTTATGTTAGGGGGGGAGAGCTCACATAAAAATCCACACAATATGATCCTCGCTTATGCATCATTACCATTAGCACTGAGAGAGCAATACCCTTTAGTGATTGTTGGGATTAATCCGGTGCATCTGGATCGGTTTACTCGTTGGATTACCGAGCAAGCGATAACCGACACGTGTCAGTTAATGACTTGGGTCGATGAAGAGGCGTTAGTTGATTATTTTGTCCATGCTACTGCGTTGTTATTTGCCTCGGTAGAGGAGGGCTTTGGTTTTCCATTGATCCAAGCGATGGCAACAGGCACCCCTACAGTGTTATCAAATGCAGCTGTATTGCTAGAGTTATCCCAAGGTGCATGTGAGCATGCAGCACACAACGATGTTGCAGGTTTAGCAGCGGCATTACAGACATTACTGAGTGAACCCGGCTATTGGATACAAAAAAGTGCACAAATGTATCAGCATAGCCATGCGTTTACATGGGATTCATCCATCACTAAATTGTCGTCTATTTATGCGCATAAGGTGTTATGTCATGCTGAATAAAATTACCAGCGGGCTGCGTTGGCGTTACGAATTGTATCTTTCTGAGTACATCGATTTGTTTGGCAGTGTGTCCTATTTTGTGCAGTTTGGGCTAGCATGGTTTAAGAACCGTCATTCGGCAACCGTCATTTATGTGTTTGCCAATAAAAGAAATGTCGGCGATTACCTTTCCCACCAAGGTGTTCAGCAGATTGTTAATATTCCAGGACCTATGATGCTATGCACGCCGGTTGGGCAAAAACTTTATCACTATCAACTGAGTTATTTACGGCAACATAATCCGTCTTGTCATGTTGTGATTGGGGGGGGGGGATTACTACAAGGCGTCTTCAGTGATTTTTGGCAAGCGTTAGTTGATAGTAAATTGTCTTACTCGTTGGTGGGAGTCGGGGTAAACCGAATGCCTGGTCGACCTGAGTTAGCGCCTGAATTGTTACATGCGATTTTTACACACGCGACAGCATTAGGATTACGAGATCCTATGACCGTTGAGTTAGTTCAGCCTGAGTGTCAATCCAAAGTACGCTTGCATACTTGTCCAGCGCACAATTTTGTTGTCGAGTATATCAATCGTGTAACAATCAAGGTCAAGCCCGCACTGCTGCACATGCTGCATGAAGCGGATTTGCGCTTGGCAAAAGTAGATATCGACGCATTAAAAGACCACGTACAATCCTTGGCACATAAGCATGGCTTAACCTATGTTGAATCAAACAATATGCATAATGATTTTAGCACCGCGATAGCCCAAGTTGCGAGCAGTCAGGTGGTAGTGAGTAGTCGGTTACATGGTTGTATTATGAGTTATGCTACGGGCAGGCCTTGTATAGGCATAGCCTGTGATGAGAAGCTGAGTCAATATATACAGACCCATACCCAATTACTGTGTGTGCAACCGAATGATGGTCTATTGGACAATTTAGCGATGGCTGTGGACAAGGTAATGCAGGGGCCTACGCAACAAATTACAACAGCACAATTAACCAACTCGCAAGCGGTGGGACAAGCAATTAATGAGCACATTTCGTAATGTCAGTCACGCAAAAGACCATTAAAAGCTCTATCGTCATTATGTGCAGTCGTTTAGTACAACGCAGTATCGGTATTGTTAGTTTGTTGATATTGTCCCGATTGTTAACGCCTACTGATTTTGGTGTGGTGGCATTGGCAACGATGCTTGTATTTTTGTGTGATTCATTATCTGAATCGGGTGCACAGCAATACATCATCCAAAAAAAACAACTTGATGATGTCGATCTCAATACTGCATGGTCACTTAATATTCTATTAAAAAGCTTATTAGCTATGATTTTAATGGGGTTTTCATCTTTGTTAGCGGATTTTTTTGAAGAACCAACATTGCAATACCCGTTGTTAGCCATAGCGTTAATATTGCCACTATCCGCGCTAGCCAATCCGGGCGTTATTTTATTACGGCGCGAGTTTAAATATGGGCCGATTTTCAAATTGGACACCATCGAAAAATTGACCGGCACGGCCACAACGATCACGTTGGCATTTATTTGGCAAAGTTACTGGGCAATGATATGTGGAGTGATTGTCTCATATTTAGTCAAATGTGTAGGTTCATATTGGATCCATGCGTTTCGACCTAGTTTTACGTTATGTAAACTTAAAGAGCAGTGGACGTTTTCGCAATGGTTATTGTTAAAGTCACTGGTCGGTTATATGAAATCAGAGCTCGATACGGTGATTATTACTAAGTATTTTGGATTGTCAGCGCTGGGCGGGTATAACTTGATGAAAAACATTTCGTCTATACCTGGCAGGGAACTGATCCGACCGATGACCGAACCATTATTAGCGGCGTTTTCTAATATTAATCATGATAAGGAAAATTTTAAGGAGCAAATTCTTAACTCTTTGACTGTTTTACTCGTACTGACCGCTTCAATATCGGTGTATTTGATTAAGTTTGATGTGGTCATTGTGCAAGTTTTGTTTAATGAACAATGGTACGAATACGCGCCTCTATTGGGTTATCTTTCTGTTTTCATTATTAATTATACACTGATAGCGGTGTTACAAGAGGCACTCACAAGTGTCGGAAAAGTGAAATTTCAATTTTACTTTGATTTGGTAGTGTTTGTGTTGACGGTGAGTATTTTACTCTCATTGTTTACCGAGTCGTTAATGGTCTTTACGATGGCTAGAGTGTCATTAGCCGTAATTTCAGTCATTATTTTATGTAGCTTTTTAACGTATATATTGGGTATTTCAATGACGGCATTAGTGATTCGAATGATCCCTATAGGCATTGCGTTATTAGTTGCGGTTTATGTAAGTAGTTATGTCACAATTGCATCAGCATTTGGACAGTTTTTAGTGGGCAGTGCAGTTTATTTTATTGTCTATTTAATCACATTACCCTTTATGTTTAGGATATTCCAAGTGTTTTATGATGTGGCTAAATTTAATTTGTGGGCGACGGAAATCATCCGTACCCAATATCAAAAACTACGCCCTATGATTTAATATAACGTGCTAATTCATCATAACAGTCCATGATTTCTTTGCTCGCAGGCTCCATGTAACTCATCCCGTGTAAATTATTAACTTTGACGGTTAACCCTGTTGTCCAAGGACGTTGTTGTTGTAATTCCCGCTCTTTAATACATAGCGACATTATTTCGGTTGCGCGAATACAGTTTCGATGTTCCAAAACATATTGTCTAGGATGATAATCGCCGGGATTATCAAGCATCGCTATGAGAGTAGGGTACAGAGTGGTTTCATTAGCAAAATGACCTGTTTGTGAATTAATAAAATCATATTGTTCACCATAGTTATGCCCCTCTCGTAAAATAACGGGGGTATTACAAAACATGCCTTCAATGATGGCTCGATTATTCCCTTCAAATTTAGACCATAGTAAATTCACTTTTGCGCGTTGTTGCAATGCCGACACTGCTTCGGGCGTAATCCATTCATAAATGGTAACTTGATCTCTTAGGTTCGCCTCATGAGCAAACCCCATAATATCATCTTTAGTTAAATCGCCAGGATAGCCGACACAAACGATATTCAATTTTCTAAGGGGAGTTGTGGCATTCTGTTTGCTGAGGGCTTGAAAAAAAGCTTCATGGCGTTTGTATTTTGCCCATGCGGCAACAATAATGATATCAATGTCGCGGACTGCATTTGGCGCATTAGTGATAAAGCGGGTGTGATCAATAAACCAGCTCGGGCCGACATTCATGGGTGTTAAATTTGATTGCAGTTGGTCAATGAAGGTTTTATCTCTAACTTCATAGACCTGTATGTAAATTGGAAAATCATATTGTGTATATATAAGGATGTTTTCTTCACAAAATCCGGCCCAGCTAGGCTCTAAAATAATATTGTACCGTTCAGCGACCGCTTCTACGTCAAAGTACTTTATAAACAAGGGAAAGTAATAACTGTATTTAATTAACAGTGCACCTTTTTCTCCTGTAATGGGGGCTTTAAGTACGGTAATGATCCCATCGAGCATTTCAGCGGGATCAGTAAAAAACTTCTCCGTATGTGGGAGTGGTGCCTGCTCATTGATAAATTTCTGAGCTATCGTTTGTCCTATTTCAGGTCGCATTATAAAGTAGTCTTTTGCGATAGCTAATCCGACTGACTCGCTGCCTGCCCAACCCGTTCTAAACAAGATGCTAGTAATGCGAAACGCTTTGTTGTGACAACCTAAGATAGCTAACACTTTGATCATGAGTTGAATCAAAAGCACTAAACCATATTTTTTGTCATTATGGTCATATTTCATAAATTCAACAGACTTATCCAGAATGTTCATATATTTCCTTGTTGATTAACGCTGCCATTTATTTTGCTACTAACGCTTTTAACTTAGGCTTGCCTGCCATTAAACCCTGCCGTTTGACAGGACCAATAATGAGGTTCGAATAAGCCTTTTTAATAGTTTAACTTTCAGTGGCTGGACTTTATATGCCTTAGCGCTGCACACTAGCGCATAGAAATAATCATGTGAATCTTCTGCAATATAACTGCATATTGAATAGGATTTAGTCAGTGCTTCTTGATATGTAGCACTCGCTACTGAGGCATGATGTTTATTAATGATAGCTTCATGCAGTGGTAACATGTCGCGCGCTTTGCGGCTAGTTGAACCAGGGTAAACTAAATAATCGAGTAAGGGCTCGGCGATATAGGCAATGGGGTGTTGTGCGGCTATACACAGCCATAGATCCCAATCTTCTAACGCGGCCAGTTGCTCATCAAACCCGCCTTGTGCTGTTAATAGCTCTTTTTTGATGAGTATGCTCGAAGTGGTCAAAAAATTCTCTTGCAATAACTCATTATAAATAAAGCCATCGAGTAATGTTGATTGTGCCGAACGTGTTATGGGCGTGGGAAATGCAGCGCCAACATAAAATGAATCCGTATAACTCCAATTATGGTCTTTAGTTAACGCCAACTGTTTCGTTAATTTGTCTGGATACCAGATATCATCAGCATCGCAAAAAGCAATCCAAGAATAGCGTGCTTGTTTAATCCCTAAATTTCGTGCATGAGAGACCCCATTATTTGGACCAGAGATCGCAGTAATTTGTTGGGGAAATTGAGCGTGTAGATCGTCGATAATCGTCTGAGTGTTATCCGAACTTCCATCATTAATGATAATGAGTTCAATATTTTCGGTAGTTTGCTTGATGACAGATAAGGCCGATTGCAATAATGTTTGTTCAGCATTGTATGCGGGCATGATTACCGTTATTGATTGATTAGCATTCATAGGCAACTCTTGTAGATTTGATTAAACGATTGATTCATGACATCGACATGAAAATATTGCATAAAATCTGCTCGGGCATTGTCTGCAAACATGCGCTGTTGCTGTGCTGAATGGTAAATACTTAATACCGCAGAAGTGCAAGCTTCAACATCATCTGAAGGTATCACCAATCCGCTGCGTTGATCTTGAATGACTTCAGGATTCCCACCTACATTGGATACGATACTCGGTATTCCTAAAGACATGGCTTCGAGTAACGTCATTGAGGTGCCTTCACTAAATGACGTTAATAAAAATATATCGAACAACCCAAAAAAGCATTTTGGCTCTGATTTGTACCCCGTGAGGATCACTTTCGAGCAGACAGCTTCTTCTTGAATAGTGTGTTCTATTTTAGTCCGCTGCTCACCATCACCGACAATCACCAAGCGGCAATCAATACCCGAACGATTTATCGCAGCACAAACTTTAATCATGAGTTCATGATTTTTAATTGGGTCCATTCGTGCGATTGTGCCTAATACTAGGCAATCGTCTGGCAGTTGATAGCATTGTTTATAAATTGCTATTTGCAACTCATCATCGGCTGAAAACGTTAATGGTGCAATACCGTTGTAAACCAGCTCGATCTGGTCTGCGCGGATGAATTCATATTTCGTTAATGCGCTGCGAGTTGCGTTTGAAATAGCGGTAATATGGTCGGTAAAAAACGCCAAAACAGGATTAATGATTTTACGTTTCCAACTACTGCTATCCGGATAAAAACGACCATGTTCGGTAAAAATCACCTTGGTCTTTAAGCCGATAGCAGCTAACGCACCATAACTCCATGGGGTATATTGATGACAATGAATGATATCGATATGGTGTGTTTGTAGATAAGCTCGAATGTGTTTAATTAACTGTCGGTCGAAGCCGCTCTTGCGATTCCACGAATCAATGGTAATGCCTTGTTTGACTAACCGTTGTCCAAAAGGCCCTAGCGGGGTCTCAATACATAAAATCCGATGTCTGATATCATTACTTCGCTCACCATTTACAATATTCATGATCACTTGCTCGGTCCCGCCAATGCGCATATCAAACGTTAAATGAGCAATATTAATCATAACTACGCCCCCTTTGAATTTGTTGGTAGATAGCAGTTTCAATATAAGTAGCTAAATACTCACCAAACGGATTACTGATATGATGTCCATCGCGAAAAAATAACATATCTTGATTGCCGGCATAGCAATATGTTGTGTCACACATCAAATCACTAAAATCAAACATCGGGATATCCGCTGCTATATTCATAAACGTATCTGATTTTTGCTTAAAAATAGAGAGGGGTATAGTGGGGATCACTTGGTGATGCTGAAAATAAAATAACGGGATATCGACATCAAACTTAGGTAATTGATTGATGAAAACATAATTAATACCATGTTGTTTGTAAAAAGCAGTCGTCGCAGCAATTCCTGCTTGCAGGCTTGTGAGCGTGTCAACGGCATTAGGATGAGAGAGTAAATTTAATTCAATATAATTGTGCCAAGCACTGGCATTAATGACTAAGTCATAGTCATGCGCATGAGTGGATAAATACTCCATCATAAAAGTATTATGGGCTTTACAATCAGTCGCATTGGTTCGTTCAATTTCTAATAACGATGGGCACCCCGAGGTATTAAATGCACTGACGTTATAGTTATCAGATAAATGACTTACTGCAGATAATAACGATGAACCATGAGAATCACCCCACACTAAGATAGAATAATCGGCATTAGGAGATGATGCTACCGTGCATATTTTATATTGTCCATGTAGTCTTTTATAGTCAGTGCATGTTTGGCGAAAGGGTTCTTCAGGTAGGGAGTGTTGATATTTCGTTAGCACCAAATTAGGCATGCTTAATAGTGAAGTATTGCCGTTTAACGTCAATATCACCAAGCAGGTGCATGTGACGAATACACTGGAAACCATTGCTATTTGGCCACGAAGTGTGCGGTAAAAATCAGGTTTGCGTAGTGGATTTTCGATATAGGTATAGCTCAAATACCCGATTATCAGGGTAACGGTAAGATAAATGGCGTTAAAATATAGGCTTGATAACTCAGATAAATACCATAACATCAAGACATGAACCGGCCAGTGCCAGAGATATAATGAATATGAGTAAAGGCCAATTGTGACCAGTGGTTTGGCAGCTAAAATACGATGAATCAATCCTTCTTTACTTGAATCCGCAAGAATGAGTAATGTACCTATTATTGGCAGTAAGGGGTAAAAACTAGGGAAACTTAATCCTTTGTGATAAATAAACAAAGGGAGTAAAACACATACGATGCCAATCTTTCGGAAATATTTTTGTTCATTAAAGCATTGCGGGTGGCGCACTAAGTAAATCGCTAATAGCGCACCTAACCCCATTTCATAAAATCGTGTAGGCAATAAATAAAAGCTGAAGAAACTCAACATATCTGGCGCGAAGTACACTGCCAATACGAGTGATAGTGCACAACCGAGTGCTAAAGCCGGAAAGATAAACGGTTTGCAATATTTCAATCCTAGTATCAATGCGATGGGCATAAAGAAATAAAATTGCTCTTCTACGCTTAATGACCACATGTGCAAGAGGGGTTGTAATTCCATACTTGAACTAAAATAACCGGAAGATTGCCAAAAAAAGATATTGGCAACGAATACCAGCGCAGCTATTGCCGAATGAATCACTTGTTGAAATAATTCAGGCGGGTAAAAAAGGGCAAAAATAAATACAGTGACGATTATCATGAAGATACTTGCTGGTAATAATCTGCGAGCACGACGGAGATAAAAATCACCAAATGAAAAGGTGTTAGCCTGCATTTTAGGATAAATAATACTCGTAATTAAATACCCACTAATCGCAAAAAATATGTCGACGCCGATAAATCCACCTGGCACAACATTAAATCCACCATGAAATAAAATAACAGCAATAATCGCTATCGCTCTCAGACCATCAATATCTTTACGGTATTCCATGATCAATCCTGCATATACTTAACGTACCACATTTGAAACATCAATAAACTCCATAGCAAGTGGCTATGATCATGAGTGTTAGCTTGATGTTCATCCCACCATTGTTGAATGGTAGAGGCATTAAAATAAGTATAAATGCCGGTGGTGTGGGCAAAAAAGTAATGCGCTGCGATCTGTTTTATATGCTCTCTAAACCAAGTCGCGAGGGGAACGGAAAAGCCCATTTTTTTGCGATATAAGACATCATCCGGTAATAGTGGTTTGAATGCCTCTTTTAGAATATATTTTTTCTCGCCATTGTTATATTTCATCTTAGAAGGCAGAGTCGCTGCAAACTCAATAACGGTTTTATCGAGTATTGGCGCACGGACTTCTAACGAGTTAGCCATTGACATACGGTCGACTTTTACCAAAATACCGCCAGGCAAATACGTTTTTAAATCGGTATACAAGATTTTTGCTAAATGATCGGGTCCATCGGCTTTGTCATAGGCATCTAAGGTGATTTTAGCTGGATGATAATCGCCTAAGCGTGCAGCAAATTCTGGCTTCACCAATTCTTGCCACTGGGAATCCGTAATTTGTGAATTCGTGAGATAAAAGCCCATCGCGGGATCTAACGCTAAGCTATTTAATAGGGTGGTACCTTTGCGGAAAAAGGTATGTTGACCTTTAGCGCAAATTTTAGCTAATGCAGGGAATAAATTCTGCCGTAATCCTTTAGGAAATTTTTCCCGTAATGAGTTTTCGATCGCATCAATTGAATATTTTTCATAGCCAGCAAAGACTTCGTCACCGCCGTCACCAGCGATAGCCACTTTGACGACTTGTCGTGCCAACTGACTAACAAAAAAGGTGGGGACTAACGAAGGATCACCAAAAGGCTCATCAAAATAACTGACAATATGCTCTAGGTGTTTCGCTACGTCTTGATGGACTGAAAATTCATGATGTTCAGTGTGGTATTGACGAGCAACAATTTTGGCAAATTCAGTTTCGTTAAAACGTTCATCATCAAAGCCAATAGTACAGGTTTTGACAGGGGTTTCTGAGGCTTGCGCCATCATAGCAACCACACCACCAGAATCAACACCACCACTTAAAAATGCACCCAGATCGACATCTGCTAACATTCTAGAGTGAGTGCATTGTGCCAGTAGTTCTCGTAGATATACGGTCGCTTGTGCTTCATCCAAATCACTTTGTTGCGCGAAGCTAACATCCCAATATTGTTGGATATCGCAGTGTTGGTCTTTGATTATCATATAATGCCCTGGCGGCAGTTTATGCATGTCAGTAAAAATGGTTTTTGGATCGGGAATATATTGATAGGCGAAAAAATCATAGACCGCATCTTCACGTATAACTCGAGGTATTTGCGCTAAGGTTAAGAGCGCTTTGAGTTCGGAGCCAAATGCAAATAAACCATTAGCATGATAATAGTAAAGGGGTTTTTTGCCGATGCGGTCGCGTGCGATAAATAAACTTTGTTCAGTTTTGTCCCAAATTGCAAATGCAAACATGCCGTTTAGGTGCGCAAGGCAATCTGTACCATATTCTTTATATAGCGCTAAAATGACTTCCGTATCGGTATGTGAACGAAAGGGATAGCCTTTGTCTTGTAAGGTTTGGCGTAATGGCAAATAATTATAAATTTCGCCATTAAAGACAATGACCAAATTGTTATCATCACTGTACATGGGCTGAGTACCCGCATCGGATAAATCAATAATACTTAAGCGTCGGTGCACTAACCCAACTTGTTCACTCATATAAGTCGCGCTGGCATCCGGGCCGCGATGTAAAATCGCATCACCCATGTTAACTAAATCAGTTTGGCTCAATCCGATTGATGGCGTTTGAATAAATCCTGCTATTCCGCACATGAATAATTTCCTATAAGCTGATGTAACCGCGCACGCGACTACCAACGGTAGTGGTGACCGATAGCGGTAAGTTCCGCCATATTTGAATTAAGGTTGCTTTAATTGCTGAATCGCCTGTTCCTTGGGGACTGCTTGAAACAGGGTTACATAAATCAACCCATAGTAATGGATATGGGACTGCTCCCCATTGTTTTTTAAATTTATACGTCCCTTCATTTAAAGTCGACCGTCCAAAATCAAAATATTGCATGCCATGATCTGCTGCAACACCAATCAAGTGAGAGTAGAGCAACATATTGGGCGCAAGACGATTATATTGAGCGAGGGTTGATGCCCAAGGGATACTACACAAAGTGCCATGCATTAAAATAATACCGGCACCAATCGGAATGTCACCGTGGTAAACCACAGCCATGCTCGCTTTGTCTTGATAAAAGGTCATGATATTGGCAAACCAACATTTACTGTGAGTGGGTGATCCTAGATCGCGCATATTATGTGAAAACACGCGATAAAAATCATATAGCAAATCGGTTTTATGACTGAGCTTTATCGTTAGTCCGTTTTTTTCGGCTTTGCGTATTTGGCTGCGTAATTTAGATTTATAGCTCGCCATTTGTGCGTCACTGGATGTCGCTAATGGCATCTTCATTGTGATTTTTTGCCCGTTGTACTTGGC
Source organism: Glaciecola sp. UBA983 (assembly GCA_002292215.1). GTDB lineage: Bacteria > Pseudomonadota > Gammaproteobacteria > Enterobacterales > Alteromonadaceae > Opacimonas. The sequence continues at coordinate 16,640 of DBBN01000113.1, forward strand.
CATTGCCTCAGCAGGGATCGGCTCCATACTGCTGCCGTTTCGATAATCTAATTGGGTAAACCCTTTTTTGCTCGCATACTCGCCGGCAAATCTTTCTAACCCTTGAGTGATCGTGAGATCTTTACCCAGCGCATGTCCCATATCGCAATAGGGTAATGCACATATAGCGTTATGCATCAATGGGCGCCTCATGATCACTAGCGGTAGGACTCCGACAACGCGACCGTCTTCATATGCCATTAGTAATACAGGCTGTTGCTGATAAGTCGTTTCCACTGCTTGCAGCCATGCAATATTATGATAAGCCGTTGCTTGAGGGTGATCACTAATATAGCTGTGCCACTGCTTGATCGCGGTGCGGTCGTTTAAATAAGAAATACTTATATTCATGCTATTTTCTGATCTCCAAGCGCGATCGGCTTAGCGGTCTTAACTAAATGATCGCGCTGCGTTAAAATGGCTGCACATTCAGAAATAGTGGCGAATGTCACATCCACCTTGACTTGCATGTGTTGTACGACGGCTTGTATGGCATCACACATCGCCTTAAAGGCTTGTTCTTGAGCATAGAAACCGGTCACGCCATCAAGCAAACTTGAACTGTGTAAGTACATATGAATGACGGGATCACCGCGATCGATACATTTATCTACCAATGACTGCATATCACTAACGTTTGATAGTTCTGGGCTTAAATAAATTTTACGCATGATATTCGTTTGCCATAGCAAGCCTGTTGCTCGTAAATAGGTGAATGGAGCTTGCTCGAACTGACGAGAAATATAGCGCCAAAAATCAAAATTTTCACGATTGAATCCAACTGTTACCGGCAACTCCATGATGTCACGTTGAATCCCTAAGGTATTAGGAGCATTAATATCCGGCCAATAGGGTGTAAGCGGGGCATCCATACACGAAAAATGCTTGTTGTGATACAGAGGATAAACACTTGAATCCACTTTAAATCCTCGGGATTTCAATAACTGCATAATGTCACTATTGATGCCCCAGCGTCCGGTCCTAAACGATCGAGTAGTGACTCCTAGCGTACGCTGAATTTTATTCGTTAGGCGGTCAAGTTTCGCTTCCACTTGTGCCACGGGTAAATTGACAACATGGGATTCAAATTCCGTTGTTTTACCAAAGTAGGGAGGGTTACACCAAGGATGTAGATGTCCCCCTACCTCACATTTACCGGATTTGATGGTGGCTTTAACCTGATTTAATGCTTGAGCGTCATCAACGACGGGATAATCAATAAAGTACGTGGGACGAATCGCAAGGGATTCACAGAACGATTGAAATGCAGGCAAAAACTGCACGTTATTCACCGAAAAGTTATGTTCAGGAAATTCAGCTTCCCAATTCCATTCTTCTTCAGTATCGATACTTAGGACAAACATGACCTCACGCTTGAACATAACCACCCCTTGGTTGATCGGTTAAGCGCGTAAACAATTCTGCATATTCACGCGCCATGCGTGCTGCAGAATAATGTTCATTCACATATGCCACGCCGTTATCAGTGAGTTGTTGAGCATATTGGGTATTGGTTAATAAGCATTCCCAGTGACTTAATAATTGCGCTTCATCGTGTAGCGGTGCGAGTAAGCCCGTTTGTTGATGTTTAATTAATTGATCAATACCTGGAATATCAAATGCGGCAACAGGAATACCCATTGCACAGGCTTCCATCAGACAGCGAGGGATCCCTTCTAAAGTCGATGTCATGACAAACAAATCAAAGGTTTTGAGTAATGCTAAACGATCATCTCGAAATCCTAAAAACGAAATCACAGCGGCGCAGTTTAAGGTATTCGCGAGCGCTTCGAGTGCCTCACGTGCATCACCATCACCTAAGAAGACGAGTTCGACGTTTGGATCTTGTTTGTAATATTGTTCAAACACGCGCAATAATGCAGGAATGTTTTTACGTGATATCATCTGGCCAACGAAACCGATACGTTTTTTCGGCGTCTTTGTACTGATCGTTGGATCATCGCGCACTGCTTCAACCTCGGACAAGTCTACCCCATTTTGAATATATTCTAATTGGGGCTCAATAATGCGGTAAGCGCGCACATCGGCACAAAGTTGGGGAGATAACGGCACCACTTTGGTCGCAAACTTCATTGCCTGACAACCTAACCAAATAAAAGTACGTAGCTTAATATCTGCCGCATTTTCAAAGCCATGTGGCGTGACAACGACAGGGATATTTGCTTTATGTGCGGCAATGACGCCCAAAATATCTGATTTATATCCATGGGTATGAATGACGTCGATATTGCGTGTTTTGATCAGCTCGACAAGCTTATTGATGACCGATATATCGAATGGATGTCGCATAGGGATTTCATGTGCAAGGTGACCCTGTGCGGCAAACTCCTCGACTAATTTAAGATCATGAGAGCCTTTTTCTAATGTTACGGCTAGTTCACTGTTGTAAGATGAAGGTAAGTGCTTACTAAGAGCCAATATCCACCGTTCTGCGCCATAAAAACCAGTCGGACAGATAAATTGCAAGATATTTACTGTTGATTTCATACGTGACTGTCCGTTGTGATTGAATAAAATGAACCGCGAATTGTGCCAATTGCCCGAGCGGGGAAATACACACTGTAAAACTTGACTACATCCCACCAAGAGACACATTGGGGCACTAATCGAATGAGGCGAATACAATATGCCAAAAAGGGAATGATGAATCCGATTAACGCACTACAGCCTATGATTAAGGGCAATGTGAGTGTCGTTATCGCAAAGCTCATAAGGCACACTGTCGCGATGCTAAAAGTAATAACTAAATACAGTGGGATAATGAAACTAGGCACTTCTCTCAGAGGCAATTTACGGCCTTTTAATGACGCAATATTGGATTGCCCGCGCCAAATTTCTTTGCGATACATCTCATGTAATATTTTATCTTCACCAAGGTGAATATAAGCGGTATCGGATGAATAAAAACAAGGACCAATTTGACTCAGTGATTGAGTAAAATAATAGTCTTCACACGTCGCTAAATGCTCAGGAAACCCACCAACCATATCGCAGTGACTTCGACGGAGAAATAGATTACGTCCAGGTAAAAATGTCACGTTAGTATCGAGTTCAACATTAGATAATGAAGTACGGATATGTTCTAAAATTAGAGCATTAATAGGTGCTTGTTGGTGAGCGCTAACTAATACTCTGTTATGTTTATGTAATGCACTAAAGAGTATTTGTAGCCAGTTATTGGATAATTGGATATCGGCATCAATAAATGCTAAATAAGTTGCTTTTGATAGGGCAACACCTCTATTTCGTTGTGCCGAAATGGTTACCGTATCAGGAGCTTGAAGAATGCTAAGTGTCAATTTCTGTTGCAGTTCATCGGGTATAGTCAACGGCGTAATATTCTTCGTAACAACGATGACATCAACCGCAAAGCCGGTTTGATCTTGAGCCGCGATAGATGCCAATGTTTGAATCAACATGGTTTCGCGGCCTTTATGAGGGATCACAAAAGATACAGTATGCAAGGTACAGGTAGATCTCGATGATATTTTTTCAGAGCGTTCCATGCTTAGTGTATCCATTTATTGAAGCGTTGACTGCGTTTTTTTAATTGATTTATTTCATGTTTTATCGACCAATCACGTAAATTGTGCAGCACTATTTGATGAATTGGCGTTTTTTTGTGTATATCTAAATAGTGCGCAGTGCACGCTTCATCATGTTTATTGATATTGAGCTGAGACTCAGAATTTAATGCCGTATACAACGTGTTACCACCATAATTTTGCATGATTAACGCTTGGATCCGACTAAAACCCGTTTCCTCACTAGCCTTTAATTTTGTTAACACATATTGTTCCAGTTCCGTCGCTTTTTGTTGATATACCTTTTGTTTGGTTGGATTGATATACGCAGCAAAACTTAAAATATCTACTTTACGTAAATCTTGCCCTGACCAAGTCTGATTCGGGTATTCAAGCACCTCAGGTTTTGTTAGATAAGGATATTCATATGCGACCATCCAATCTGCAAATTTGATGACAAGCTGCTGGCAGTGCAGCCAGAGTTGATGCTCTTGCGTGGTAATCGGAAATGTTTGGCACAAGCGCATAAATCGACAGACGGCTTGCAAAAAGACGGTGTAAAACCAATTGTGTTCGACATCATCAAGCCGTCGCAGTGTTAAATCCTCTGATAAGTTTACCGTGTGTAAAATGACATCAAATGCTTTATACAAATAATATTGATCATGTAATAACAGATACATATCTAATGTCGCATTAATATAGTTGGCGGTACCTCGGTCTAGAGGGTAAGTGTTCGTGGTGATGTTTTTAAGATCGACGCGATGGCGATTTTTTATTGCTAATATCAAACCAACCATCGAATGATCACCATCGTAAACCTGCTCAATCCAACGATAAAGACTGATGACGGCTTCTTTAGCATAAGGATCGCCGGTCAAAAAATAGTAATATAATAAGCCGGTGCTGTAACAATGTTGTCCGCCAGGCCCACCGCCTCCAGCATGGTCTTCATACGCATCCGCTTGGTGGTGTTGTGAGTAGGTTCGATGCGTACTTGATAATGCGGGCAAATAATGGTCGGTATGCCAGAAAAGTCCGCCATTGTATTCAGGCTTGTCGAGTTGGGTGTGATAAATATCAATATGCACGATATGTTCGGCTAAATCCTGTGCCAAGGTCATATATCGTGGATCTTGAGTTAACAATCCTTGTTTAATGAGACCGAGTAAAGGATCGTATTGGTTGTTATAAAAGCTGATAAAGGCCTTGTCACCAGTATGATGTTCAGCTTCATGATCCGCATAAATTTCACCAAAATGGCGAAAGCCGAACATATCAGCCGTTTCGCGTTTATTATAATAATGGCTTTTACCTGTTAAGCCTTGGTTCAATAAAGGCTGTAATGGACTATCAAGTTGTTGCTGATGAAATAACTCTAATGCACCTGTGGTGCTTAAATAATGAGGCTCTAAAATGACGGTGATAGCAGTGACTACTGCACAAGGTAGATGTGTTAGTAATAGTGTTCGCTGCCAACGCTCACCGGGTTGCAATTCGTTTAATAGTGCGATGGCTGCTGAGTGGAATCCCCAAGTAATACACCAGTCGTTGTGTGACTGCTTAATATCTAGAGTGCTTGGGAATTTTTGCCAAAAATGGGTTAACTGACAATAGCAAGACAAGCGCTGTTCTGAAATATGTACTGTTGGCTCGACACGCGTAAATGAAGATGGCTCACCATTAACTAACGTGTAAGGATGTGTAATGGGGGAAGTGAGCGATTCATCGATATGGGCATCACTATTCCAATGTTTGCCACCGCTACTGAGTTGTTCTACTTTTAATTTTGAAGCACTTGAATAGGCACTCTCTGCATGTAATTGGGTTGTGATAGTATTGCTGCTGTTACATTTTAGCAGGCATCCCCAATGATCAATCATGACACCATTAGGATCACCTAAGTCCCAAGTACCATTAGGATGTTGTGCTGCTGCCGGATTATGTAATACGGATTCAATATACACCTCGCCAGTCGCATAAATAACTCGAATATGGATATTGTTGATAACGCATTGTGTACCGCAATACACACGCAACGCACACTGCACATCACAAAATAGTGCTGCTTGTGCGATATATTCTTTGATTGATATGATTGTAAAATCAGTTCGCTCAACATCCTCAAACAATAATATAAAGTTTAGTGACCACAGCTCATTGGTAATGCCATTGTGATTGATGTTAATGACTTGCTCGGCGCAGTGGATGTTAACCGTATTTTCTTGATCGATATTGCAAAAAGGTTGACTCGGTATGACGTCATTAATTGATTGGTGTAATGAAAATGTATGTTGCGATTGCGCAGCTAAGGCGACGATTGTGTTGATCTGTAGCCAACGAATCGACTGATCCGGCCAAAAGGCTAAGGGTTCGACGTGGACGGGGTAAATCGTACCTAAATGATCCACTAACACAAAATCCATACTTAGCGTTAATTGCCCCTGTATACACGGAAGTCCTTGCTGCAACACATAATGTTGCACCTCAATATCACTGGGATTATTAATGGCAAATATATTGCTAAGCTTTATCATTTTTCGTCCTGAAATCATGCATAGAGATCGGTTGCGTCATGCGGGTTTAGTTAGCAATGTTTGCACTTTATGGAGTGACCGCTTAATTTGGTAAGTCATCGAATTACGCGACAAATGAGTCGAATAAAATCGATACTGATGGTCACTTAAGGATGTTTTATATGGGCTTTCTCCGCCTAAGAAATCATAGCTGTTGCAGTCTAATCTTGCATAATATTGCATGGCTAACGAATGCATAACCAACCCAACTTTACATTTATTATCGGCACTGACGTAATTAACACCAGATAAATAAAAATAGACTTTACCGTTTGACTTAAAATTATATAAATACCCCAAATTAATCTTACCAGCAGTAAATTCTAATAGATGAATATCTTGTTTGGGGTGTTGGAGTAACAGCAGTTGTTGATGAAATTCAACAAATTTAGGATTATCGAATCCGCTCCCAAAATCGCTTTCCCCCCATCTTGATTTATGTAGCTCGCCAAGTGGGTGTAGATGTTCTAGTGCATCTATACCGGTGTGTTGAGTGATAACAATGTTTCCATATTCACTTTCAATATAACGTAGAGCCCGTTTAATTTGAGCGCGTCTATTTTTTGAAAAACTCCCTAATAGTGAATGTAAATCAGCAAATTCAGG